>JARRJX010000123.1:0-6160 GCA_037388645.1 Chloroflexota bacterium | reverse complement strand
TCCACCCGCCGGAGGGGAACAACCGCGCCTTTTTGACCGGGTGCCGCGCCCGCCTGGAAGCCTGCCCGCCTGTTGTCGCATTCTCCGGCCAGGAGAGCGGGGGGCAGCCGGAGCTGCTTCGCGTGGTCGAGCGCGTCTCGCGCGGCGTTGCCAGCCTGGCTCACCCTGACCTGCTGCGCGCCCAGTTCGAGCCGATCCGGGTCGCCAACCTGCGCCCCACCCTGGCCCACTACCGGCGCGCGCCCCAGCACCTCACCGCCGATCAGGTGCGCGAGGCCGCTGCCCAGGCCGACGACGAGGGAGCCTGGTATACCGTCACCCCTGTCCTGCTCGTCCACCGCGCCCGCATCGGCCTGATGAGCTACTTCGTCGCCTTCGACCGGCCAGCGGGCGGCCTCTCGCCAGAGGAGGCTATCGAGATGGTGCGGATGGGCATCAGCACCCAGCTGATCCGCCTGGGGGACTCCTGGCGCGCTGCCCTGCCCGCCGACCGGGCTGGGGCGGGCGTCGATCACCTGCTCGACGAAGCGCCGGGGCAGTCCCTCGCCGTCACCGGCCTGCGCGACCTGACTCAATACGTCGTTGCCCCCTTCCTGAGCACCCCCGAAGCCGCCGCCCAGGAGCGCCCCACCGGCTCCACCTCGGTTGTCCTGCTGGAGTGCGAGCCCGCCCCCGGCGACGACTTCGAGGCGTTCGTCGGCGAGCACGGCGTGCCGCTGCGCGGCATCGGCGCGATGGACAGCTTTTACCGGGAGCGCGCGTCCTGGCTGGTCGAGCGCGAGCTGCGGAGCAACCTCAGCGCCGACAGTGAGACCGCCGTCTACCTGCTCGGCAACAGCGAGCTGATCCTGTTCAACCGGCGCACCCCGGCCATCATCGCCCACACTGCCCGGCGTCACAACCTCAGCGACGAGCACGCCGCCACCTACCTCTACATGCACTACGGCGTGCTGCTCGAATGGGTCTACATCCAGGACGCCATCCTGCGCGATTACCTGCGCCGCCTGGACGCCCTGGCCGCCGACCCGCACCCGCGCCGCCGGGGCGTGGTCGCCGCCTTGCAGGGCGCGCTGTCCGACATGGTGCAGTACCAGGAGCACATCACGCCCTACGCCACCCGCGTCGAGTTCCTGGAGCGCACCCGCGCCTACCACAAGATCGACTCCCTGACCGAGACCTTCGAGCGCAAGCAGGATTTGCTGCTCAGCTACATGTCCGAGTACCACGATTACCGCGACGCGCGCGCTACCGTCTTCCTCAACTGGCTGGTCGCCATCCTGACCGGGGCCGAGCTGGCGAACCTGCTCGCCGCCGCCTTTGGCATCAGCTCCCAGACCAACCGCTGGCTCTACGTCGGGGTCACGCTGGGCAGCATCACCCTGGTCTTTGTGGTCATGATCTTCCTGCTGCGCCGCAGCCGCCGCTAGGCCCATCACGGCCCGCGATTCGTCTAAATGCGGCGACTCGCGGTAAGGTTTCCTCGACATCCGGTAACATCCGGCGACATTCGCCCCACTACCAGGGGCGAAAGCTCGACTGGGCTGAAATGCTGACAAGCTGAGTTGCTGTTTCCAGGGGGGGAATTATGCGCTGTTCTAGAAAGCTTAGCCTGATCGTTCTGGCCGGGCTGACCGCCTGCCTGGCCGCTGCCTGTCGGCCCGGCGCGTCCCTGCCGGTCGCCGCCACGCCCACGCCCACCGAGGCCCCGCCGCCCGTCCCCACAACCGCCGACCTCCCCGCCCCCACCGCCCTGCCGCCCACGCCGTCCGGCGGCCCGTCGGGCTGGTCGGGTTATACCAGCCAGGAGCTTGGCCTCGCCGTGTTTTATCCGCCCGGCTGGGGGGTAAGCGAGGCGTTTGGCGTCATCACGCTGGAAGGGCCGAACGGCGCGGCGCTCACCGTGAGCCTGCTGAAAGAGGATGGGGTGGTCGGGCAGGCGATGGGGTATACGAGCGGCATGTCGTCCGCCGAGGCACTTGAGGCGATCCTCAACACGATCCGCACCGGCCCCGACGGTCCCTCGGTCGATATTGGCCCGGTCGAGGCCCGCGATTTTGATCTGGGGAGCGCCTCGGCGGCGGCGGTCTACGACCGGGCGAAGGGCGAAGGCTCCTATCTGGTCGTGTTCGGGTTCGCGGAGTCGGCCCTGCTGTTTGCCGGTCAGGGGGCCGATCGGGAATCCTGGCAGTCGGAGCTGATCCCGCTCTACGACCAGATCATCACCGCCGCCCGCCTGTCCGAGTGAGCTGAGCAGGTTGGATCGTATGCAAGCAGACCCCAATCGACGACATTTCACCGCCCCTCTCGCCGACACCGACCCGCCGGTGGCCGACATCCTCGCCAGGGAGGGGGCCAGGCAGGCGGGCCAGATCGAGCTGATCGCCTCCGAGAACATCGTCAGCCGGGCGGTGTTGGAGGCACTCGGCGCGTCGATCACCAACAAGACGCTGGAGGGCTACCCCGGCAGGCGCTACCACGGGGGCGGCTACGTCGTCGACGAGGTGGAGAACCTCGCCATCGAGCGGGCCAAAACGCTGTTCGGCTGCCAGTACGCAAACGTCCAGCCCCATTCCGGCTCGCAGGCCAACCAGGCGGTATTCGTTGCCCTGCTCCGACCGGGCGACACCGTGCTCAGCATGGACCTGGCAGCGGGCGGCCACCTCAGCCACGGCGCAGCGCCCAACCTCTCCGGCAAGTGGTTCGACGTGGCCTCATATGGCGTCGAGGCCGATACCGGCCTGCTCGACTACGCCGAGTTGGAGCGCCTAGCGCTCGAACGCCGCCCAAGGCTGATCATCGCCGGTGGCTCGGCCTACCCCCGTACCATCGACTTCGCCCGCATCCGCGCGGTGGCCGACCGGGTCGGTGCGACCTTCCTGGTCGATATGGCGCACTTTGCCGGGCTGGTCGCGGGCGGGGTCTTCCCCAGCCCTGTGCCCCACGCCCACATCACGAGCTGCACGACCACCAAGACCCTGCGCGGGCCGCGCGGCGGCGTCCTGCTCACCGACGACCCGAAGCTGGCGAGGCGGATCGATTCCGCCGTATTCCCCGGCACCCAGGGCAGCCTCCACCCCAACGTGATCGCCGCCAAGGCGGTCTGCCTGGGCGAGGCGCTCCAGCCTGCCTTCCGGGTGTATGCCGCGCAGGTGGTCGAGAACGCCCGCGCGCTGGCCGAGACGCTGGCGGCGCGCGGCCTGGGCGTGATCGCGGGCGGGACGGACACCCACATCGTGCTGGCCGACGTCAGCCCCTGCGGCCTGACGGGCGACCAGGCGGAGAAGGCGCTCGAAGCGGCCCACATCACCAGCAACAAAAACCCCGCGCCGGGCGATCCCTCCGATCCGGCCCGCTGGCGCGGAGTGCGCCTGGGCACGGCGGCGGGCACTACGCGTGGCCTGGATGCCGATGACTTCCGGCTGATCGGCGGCATGATCGCCGACGTGTGGCGCTCGGCGGGCGAGGCCGGAGAGCCTGCCCCAGGTGTGCTTGAGTCGGTGCGCGGGCAGGTCGCGGCGCTCTGCGAGCGATACCCGGTATATGGAGGGTGAAGGGTGCCCCCCGCCGCCCTGGCGCAGGCTCGTGCAGAGCCGCGCCAGAGCGGTTATATCCCCCGGCCCGGCTCGCCCTCGGCTCGAATAGATATATAGAAGGCATCAGCGCGTATGAAGCTCCGCAGTATGCCCCTCGACCTCGCCCTGCTCACCCTGGCGATGATCGTCGCCAATGTCGCCGGGAACATGACCACTAACTTCCAGCCCCTCTACCTGGAAAGCCTGGGCGCGAACGTCAAGAACGTGGGCGTGTACTTCACCGTCCTGACCGTGATGGCGATCATCTTCCGCATTTTTGGCGGCTGGTTCTCGGATAACGCCGGGCGGCTGCGGTCGATTGCCTGGGGCGGCCTGCTGGGGCTGATCGCGTTTGCCGGGAACGCCCTCGCGCCCGCCTGGGGCTGGGCGATGCTCGGCGGCATGCTCCTGGAGGGAGGGCGGGCGCTCGTCGGGCCGAGCTTCCAGGCGTACATCGCCGAGTCCGCCCCGGAAGGCTCGACCGCCAGCACCTTCGGCCTGGTCGAGGCCCTCTTCCTGACCTGCCAGATCATCGGCCCGATCCTGGGCGGCCTGCTGATCGACCGCTGGGGGTTCAAGCCGATGCTCTGGCTGGCGACCGTTATCTTTGCCCTCGGCGCGGCGATGCGGGGCTGGCTGGCCCTCAGCAGGCCGGAGAAGAAGAGCGGCGACCTGCGCCCGGTGGCGCTCCGGCGCAGCGTCTCGGCGCTGCTGGCCGTGCTGATAGGTGGCGGCCTGGCGACCTGGCTGTTCGTCGCCGACGGTCTGCGCGATTCGAGCATCTCGGTCATCTGGCCCTTCCTGCCCAAATACGTGACCGAGGTAGGCGGCCAGACTGAGACGATGTTCGGCGGCCTGCTGGCGGGGATGTCGGTCGTCATGGCGCTGGGCAACATCCCAGGCGGCCTGCTGGCCGACCGCCTGGGCGAGCGCTGGGGCATCGCGGCGGGCGGTTTGCTGATGGCCGCCTCGATGGCGGTCTTCGTCCTCTACCCCACCGCGCCAGGCTTCTGGCTTGCCTTCATGATTTACGGCCTCTCCTATGCGTTTGTCCATCCCGCGCTCTCCTCGCTGCTGAGCAAGGCCGTGCCGAAAGGCTCGCTGGGTATGACCTACGGCCTGTTCTGGTCGGCGATGGGCCTGCTGGCGGTGCCCGCCCCCTACCTGGGCGCGCTGCTGTATGACAACGTTGCCCCCCGGATGCCCTTCCTGGTGGCGATGGGGGTCGTCTCGCTGACCATCCCGGTCGCGCTCTTCAAGCTGAAAGCGCCGGTTGGCAAGGGGACGCCGGGGTGGCAGAGGTCCGACGATAGAACCCGCCCTCACCTGTACCCTGTGCGCGGGCAGACCCCGACTTCGGACGTTTTCGCCACGCTGGCCGACCTGCCGGGCAAGGAGGAAGAGCCGTCTACCCTGATCCGGGAGCGGCAGGGGCGGCGCGCGCGGGTGCGTAACGGCGGGTTCCAACGGCGGACAGTCAAGCCACTCCTCGTCGCCTCCGCGCTGATGTGCATCGTCATCCTGGGTGGGTTGTCCCTGTTCCTGCTGACCGGCAGCCTGCCGGAGCAGGCGGCCCCATTCGCCGCGCCCATGCTGAGCGCGTCGGGGGGGCGTGCGGCCAGCGTCACCCCCAGCCCGACCGTCACCCTGACGCCCGGCGATGAGGGGGTGGCAGAAGTAACGGGGGAACCGACGAGAGAAGGTGAGGCAGGCGTCACCCCGACGCTCGTCCCTTCAGTCGTGACGGACGAGCAGGGCATTCTCCTGAACGGTATCTCGATGGTCTACCTGCCCGGCGGGGCGTTCCTGATGGGCAGCGCGGCCACCGGCCCGATTCACGAGGTCACGCTCAGCCCCTACTACGTCGATAAATATGAGGTCACCAACGGCCAGTGGACGGCCTGTGTGGCGGCGGGGGCGTGCAGCCCGCCCGCCTCGACTCGCGCCTATGACGGCACGCCCTATTACGGCGTCGAGGCGTATGACGACTACCCGGTGATCTTCGTCGACTGGTACAGCGCCGACAGCTACTGCCGCTGGCGCGGGGCGCGCCTGCCCACCGAGGCCGAGTGGGAGATGGCCGCCCGCTGGGATGTGAACGAGGGTGTGGGCACGCTCTATCCCTGGGGCGACGCCTGGGATAACACCCGCCTGAACTATTGCAGCGGCGGGTGCCCGCTCGCCGGGTCGGTCGATTTGAGCTATGACGACGGCTGGGCGCAGGCCGCCCCGGTCGGCAGCTTCCCCACCGGGGTCAGCCCGGCGGGCCTGCTCGACATGAGCGGCAACGTCGCCGAGTGGGTGGCCGACCGCTACAGCGCGGGCTATTATGCCGAGTCCCCAGCGGAGAACCCGACCGGCCCGGAGAGCGGATCGCTGCGCGTGGTGCGCGGCGGCTCCTGGGGGATCGGCTCGCCCGCCCTGCTGACCGCTACCTTACGCAGCAGTTTTGCCCCATCTTCGCAAAGCGCCGGGCTGGGCTTCCGCTGCGCGATCGCGGCCAGCGCCGTGACGCGGTAAGCGGCGCTCTGAGAGGTTGGCCGGAGAAATACCGTTAACATCCCCAGAGTCTCTCTGCCTGCTTGCCC
>JARRJX010000122.1:0-8438 GCA_037388645.1 Chloroflexota bacterium | reverse complement strand
CAACGCCTGCATGATGCACTGCACGTCGACCACCATCGCCTCGACCGAGCCGGTCAGGATCGCCAATTCCTGGTGCAGGAAGTTGCCTGCCGCCGGGATGCCCTGGCGCATCAAGATTTCGTTCGCCGTGCAGCAGATGCCGGAGAGGTTGACCCCCTTGGCACCGGCAGCTTTGGCGTATTCGATGATCTCCGGGTCTTGCGAGGCAGCGACGATCATCTCGCTGAGCGTCGGCTCGTGCCCATGCACGACCACGTTCACCATGTCTTCCTTCAGCACGCCCAGGTTGGCCTGTCCCAGGATGGGGGCGGGCGTCCCGAACAGGATGTCTGACACGTCGGTGGCGATCAGGCTGCCGCCCCAACCGTCAGATATCGCGGTACGTACCGCGTGCTGGAGGATGTGCACCGGGTCCTGGTCATCGCCGATGTGGGTGCGATGCAAGGACTCGACAATCTCGCGGTCGACACCGCGGGGCAGCACGCCTCGCTCGCGCCAGAGTTCCTTACGCTTCTCCGGGGCGCGGATCGTCGGGGCGACCTCGCCGCGCTGCTGCCCGAACTGGGCCATATACAGGTCAGCCAGGTCGTTGGCGATCTCCTCCGGCGCGCGGCCCTCGATCGGGATGTCATACTCTGCCGCTATAGTGCGCAGCTTGGCAACGTCGCGGATCAGGTAGCCCTCCGCCTCGCCGTTGGCGACCGCCTTGAGGGTGAAGGCCATGTCGCGCCCGTGGTCGGAGTGGGCAGCAGCGCCTGCCGCGATGGCGCGGATGAGGTTGCGCGCCTGGATGGTGTCGATCGTCGCCCCGCAGATGCCGGTCTGTCCTTCATTCGTCAGGCGGCAGGGGCCCATTCCGCACAGCTTGCAGCACATCCCTGCCGAGCCAATGTTGCAAGGGGCGGCATCATCGGCGCGGGTGAAGGCGGTGCTCAGGCCAAGCTCATCCGCCCGGATGAGCATCTGTTGGGCGGCGGGATCGATGCTTTGCTCTTCTGGGGTGCGTCTCTTTTTTGCCACAGGTTATTCCCCCTCATCCAATATCTTTTTTAACGTTCCCATGCCCGGGCAGGGCCAGAGCGGCCTGCCGCTGAACGGCACCTGCTGGGCGAAGCTGACCGTGCTGCCCACCGACTCATGCGCGGCGGTATGGCGGAAATACGACACGCTCCCAGAAGCGCCGCGCTCGGTCGCAGGCTCGCCGCTCTCCATCGGCAGGTCCAGCTCACCGAGGTATCCGGCTTCTTCAAGGCGGGCCTTGATGGTCACCACGTCCACCTGAGCGGGATCAAACGTAATTTCGGCGGCGCGGAAGCTACTGCTGGCATATACATCTGTGACACCCGGCATCTCAAAAAGCAAACGGCGCACCTCCAACACATGGTGATCGCCATACATCGCCGGGAGTTCAAGCGTAAGTGTCTCCATAGACCTCTCCCTTCATCATCAAACTAATCCAGCCAGTTGCAAACGTTCTTCCGACGAGATAACAACGAATAAAAACCGCGATTTCCCTCCCCCCTCACCAACCGGCAGGGGGCGACGGAAATCTCTATGGTAAGCCAACCCGTCTTCAGGATGAAAAACGTGTATCCAGGTTGAGTAAAGTTGGGAGAATCCACCCTGGCTTCTGGGAATAAGGTATAAGGTAACGGGTATATATCGACGGTGATGAGAACGCCCCTGATCAACGATTCCACTGAGCGGGGCGTGTCGTTTTGCCCTGGACTGGCAACGCCCCCGCGCTCACGTTATGAACAGGTGAGTGTGTTCCACACAGCGCTGGTTCGCCTTTAAATATAGACCAGGGTGGTCGGAGTTTATAGTATCGCCTGTCACAATGACGGCAGATATTTGTCATCCCTAACCAGGTGGGCGAGCAGGCGTGGACAACTCTGGAAGGCCCCTCACAGGTTCACCTGCCACACCAAAATGGAGCCATCGCCCGCTCCGGCAGCCAGGGTGGCCCCATCGGGCGACCAGCCGACCGCGCGGAGCGGGCGGGGCAGGTCACCGAGCGCCAGCAGCGGCTCCCCGCGCGCCACATCCCACAGAATGACCGCCCCTTCGTCGCCCACCGAGGCGATCAGCGTCCCATCCGGCGACCAGGCCAGCGCGTGCACGGCTCCGGCGTGCCCTTTCAACACGGCCTGTGGTGTCTGGTCGGGGGGTGTCCACACTTTGATCGTCCGGTCGGAGGAGCCGCTCGCCAGCCGCTCGCCACCCGGCGAGAAGGCAACCGCCCGCACCGCCTCGCCGTGGCCCCGGAGGGTGGTCTCCTCGCCGCCGCACCACAGCCGGATGTACCCGGCGGCCAGCGCAGCAGCCAGCCTGTCATCAGGCGCATAATCCAGCCCAAACACCAACTGCCCGTGTGCCATCCGCAGCAGGTCGAGCGGCTCCTGTCCCCCCACGTCCCACAGCGTGACGTGCCCGTAGCTCCACATGTTCCAGCCGCAGGCCAGGCGAGCGCCATCCTGGGAGAAGGCGGCGGCGGTCACCGCGCCCTGATGCTCCGCCAGGGTGAACGCCTCGGTTCCGTCCGCCGTCCAGACTTTGACCTGCATGTCGCCGGAGGCGGTGGCAAGCAGCCCACCATCTGGAGAGAAGGTAACGGCATTGACTGGGCCCCGGTGTCCGGCGAGCACCCGCGCTTCCTCTCCAGCGAAGGGCTTCCAAAGACGGGCCGTCCGATCGCGCGAGGCGGAGGCGAGCGAGTGGCCGTCCGGGGAGAACGCCAGGGCGTGCACCTGGCCCCGATGGCCGATCAGTGGGGGTTGTGCGACAAGCTCAACGCTCACGAGAATCTCCTTGTGGCAAGTGTGTGCAGATGCCTCCGGGCTTGCCTCCCGACCAACATAATACTATCATGCTGGTATGCGGTAAATGGCAAACCCTCAAAATTCCAGTCCAACCTTTGGTTGGCCTTTTCAGAATTTTGCCCATAGGTACGGGTTTGCTCGAATACTGCACCGGGGCTGCGCCCGGGGCAGTAAAACGACACCTTTGTTGAATCTGGCACGCTTTTCTTTCAGGCGCTCGCTTAGTCAAAACCAGATGGCCGATACGAAAAAGGCAGAGAACCACATCAGCCAGGCCCCGCTCGTTGGGCGTGAAGCGGCGTTGACTGCGCTCCAGACGCATTGGGAAAACGCGCAGGACAGCAAGGGCCATACGCTGGTCATTACCGGGGAGAGCGGGGTGGGCAAAACGCGCCTGATGCACCTGCTGGCCGATCAGGCGCGCCAGTCCGATAAGGCGCGGGTCGCCTACGTACCATGCCGGGGAAGCAGATACCATCCCGATCAACCCCTGATCGAGCTGGCCTGCACGCTGCTGGGGCTTGACTGCCAGCCCGGCACCACGACCCGGCGCTCCCAGGTTGAGCTGGCACTGGAGAAGCTCGACCTGCGCGAGATGACGCCGCTTTTTGCCCGGCTGTTCGCCATCCCCCCGGCGAGCGGCCTGCTGGCCCGCGTGAAGGAAGGCACCGGCGAGCTTTCCGAAGAGGAAGAGCCGACCGAAAAGGGGCCAAAGCCGCAGACCGGCGGCCTGATCCCCCGGCCCGCCGACGACCCAAGGAGCCTGGCAAGTGCGATCGGGCTGCTGCTCGACGCGCTCGCCAAGCAGGAGCACGCCGTCCTGCTGATCTTTGACGACTTCGACCAGGTGAGCGAGAAAGCCTGGAAGACGATCCGCCACCTGCTGAAGCGGGCCGAAGGGCGTCCAGTGCTGCTGCTGGCAGCGGTCGGCCCGGAGCTTCCCCCCGTCTTCAAAGAGGCGTTCGGCGAGAACACGCTGACCCTCTCCCCCCTGACCAGGGAGCAGACGAACAAGCTCGGCGCGTCGCTGTTTGGAGCAGAGTCGCTGGCGCAGAATATGGAGCACCTGTTCTGGCACAACACGGCGGGCAACCCGCTTTACATCCACTGTCTGGCCGAGATACTGCGGGAGACCCGGCGCATCGCCCTGGACTCGGCGGAAAACCGGGTGGGCATGTTCGGCACAGGCCCACTCCCTACTGAGGGGGACATCATCCTCCAGAAAGCCAGCCGCCTGCCCAAGCCCCAGCAAAGCCTGCTGAACAGCGCGGCGGTGCTGGGAGATGGGCAGCGCATCGGCGCGCTGGGGCGGCTCTCCGGGCAGCAGTACGACGACACGTTCAAAGAGAGCCTGGCAGGGCTGGTCAAAGGCGGCTGGCTCGAACAGAGCGGCTCAGGCCGCTACGCGATCATCCGCTTTACCAACCGGGCGACGCGCCGATCGATTTATAACGCGCTGCAGGCCGAACAGCGCGCCGCAATGCACCGCCAGGCAGGCGATTATTATGCGATCCCACTGGCGGGTAACAAGCTGCGGGCGGAGCGCGCCATCTCCCACTACCTCAGGGCGAAAACCACCGACCGCGCCCTCCACGTGCTCGACCTGGCCCTGGTGCAGGCGGTCAAGCTGCGCAATCGGGAAGAGGCGGTCGGCCTCTACCGGCGCGGTATCGAGGTCGCCGGGAGCGACCCCAAGATGGTCGACCGCCAGGCCCGCTACGCCGAGGCGCTGGGCGACGTCTACACCGCATCCGGCGAATACGGACTGGCGGCACAGGCTTACGAGCTAAACCTGTCGACCATCCCGCTGGCCCTGTTGAGCAAGCTGGGCATGGTGCTGCTGGCGACCAACCCGGCGCGCGCGGTCAACGTGCTGATGCAGGTCGCCCCCGCCACCTCCTACAGCCAGTCCAACGACCTACGCTGGCGGCTGGAAGCGGGCCTGGTCTGGGGGCTGGCGATCACCGGGCGGGCCTACGAGGCAGTGCGGCGCAGCCGGGACGTGCTGGGCGGGCTTTCCGACACCGCCGGGTTTGGCAATGCGCGCACGCTGATGCGCGGCACACTGGGCATGGTGTTGTATTACCAGGGCGACCAGGCGGCGGCGTCCACTCACCTGGAGTCGGCACGGGCGGGCTGGAGCGCGCGGGGCGAGCAAGAAGGCGTGCTGCTGATCAACCAGGTGTTTATCGCCGTGCCTAAAAAGGAAGTGACCCGCTCCTGGCTGCGCATGGTGATGGCCCCCCTGTTGAGCAAAGACGCGCTGGCCCTGGCGGATCAGCCCGTCTAACCGCCACCCCGGCCCAGCACGGCATCCCGGCATAACGGCTCTTCGGTGCAGGCCACCACTTCGGGCGCGCAGGCGTAGTTGACCGCCATGCCCAGGTAGCGGGAAGGGTCGACCGTGTTGTCGAACTCCAGCTCGTTGGAATAGCCTCCGCTCCCGTTGTCGAGCACAATCGAAAAGTGCAGGTGCACGGCCACCCGGTGGCTCCCGCCGTAGTTCCCCGTATAGCCCAACAGCGTCCCCTGCTCGACGAACACCTCGCGCGTGCCGGGCGGGAACGCCTCGTCGATGTAGATTTCAGTGCCCGCCTCGTTTGCCATGTGGGTGTAATACAGCCAGATTTGACGCCCCGGTTGGAGCGGGTCGTCGGGCACCCGCTGGATCAACGCGCTGATCCAGCCGCTCTCGCGGGACACGTAGCCGTCGTAGGCCGCGTAGACCGGCGTCACACCCGGCGGCCCGGCGCTGAAGATATCGATCCCCTGGTGCAGGTGGGCTGCCGAATACGGGCTGCGTGAGTCGCCATAGAGCAGGCCGATATAACCGTCGGCGGGCAGGATGAAGGGCGCGCCAGGGCAGGCTTCGCGCCGGACGGTGACGAGCGCCTCACGCTCTTCCTCGCTGCCGGTAAACCAGCGGGTGAACGCCTGGCCCCGCGAATCGGCGGCCCGCCACAGCAGCCGGAACAGCCGGGGGCCACCATACAGCAAAGCAGTCAGCAAAACGGCCAGCCCGATCAGGAATATCCGGTGGCGGGTGGGGTTAGCGGACACCCATTCGAGCAGGCGGGCAAGCAGACGGCGTATCAAGGGCTTCTCCAGAGTCACACACAACCCGAACGCAGCGTTCGGGGCAACGCTTACTATAGCCTCGCTGTAGGCTGATTTCAACCCGCTGGCGCGCTTGACAGGTTACCCGTTTATGTTATACTTTGTATTGCAAAGTAAATTGTATAACAAATATCTTTGCGATTTTCGGGAGCATAGAAATGATGTCACAAAACCTGGATTTGAAAGCGGTAGAGCGGCGAGCGTGGCTGTCCACCTTTCAGGATGGCCTGTGGGATATTTTCTTCGGGCTGATGCTGGCTGCTGGGGTGGTCAGCGACTGGCTTCACAGCCGGGGTGTGCCCTCGCTGGTTCGAATACCCGCATATCTGAGCCTGTTCGTGCTGGCCGGGCTGGTCTTATGGGGGGGCAAGCATTTTATCACCGTGCCTCGCCTGGGGCGTGTCGCCTTCAGCCCCACCCGGAAAGCCCGGATGCGGAAGCTGCGGCTGATCCTGCTCCCCGCGCTGATCGTCACCGGCGCGCTGTGGGTGCTCAGCAGCGGCTGGCTCGGCCAGCCCGCCTGGTGGGGAGACTTTGGCTGGCTGGCGGGTTCGATCACGGTGACGCTGGTCTACACCACCGCGTTTGGCCTGATGGCGGTCTTTATGAACCTCCCACGATTAGCCCTGTATGGCGTGCTGGACGCCCTGCCGGAGATTCTTGGAGTCGGGTTGAGCAGGCTGGCGGGCAGCGAGGCGGGCTTCTTGATTGGCAACGTCTTTTCCGCCAGCGTTGTGCTGGCCGTTGGCGTCGTCATCATGGTTCGTTTTCTTCACGATTACCCCGCGCCGGGGAAAGAGCTTCCCCAGGCGCACAACTGACGAGGTAAGCACATGACTGTCGAGATCAATCTGAAAGAAGTCGAGCGGAGAGCCTGGCGGTCGTTCTTCCAGGACGGCCTGTGGGATATTTACCTGGGGCTGCTGCTGCTGGCGATGGGAGTCAGCGCGTGGCTGTCCGATCAGGACATCTCAGAAGTGACCCTCTTCGCCATCTACATCCCCTTGTTACTGCTATCGATGGTGGTGCTGTGGGCGGGCAAGCGGTTCATCACCGTGCCCCGCATGGGCCGCGTCAAGACCGGGCCGAAGGGGAAGGCAAGGAAGCGCAAAGCCAGGGTGCTGCTCTTTTTCTCGGTCGTGGTTGGGCTGGCGCTGTTCCTGGTGGCGCTGGCAGCTTACAACCATCCGGCTGGGTGGGCGAGCCTGATCGAGTACTTGCTGCCCACCGTCTGGGCGCTGAACATGCTGATCGTCTTTGGCCTGGGCGCGTACTTCCTGGAGTTCAACCGGCTGTACCTGCACGGCGTGCTCTACGCGCTGGCGGTGCCGGTCGACTTCCTGGTGGGCGAGCTGACCGGCGTCCGCCTCGGCGCTATCGCGTTCATCGTCCCGGCGCTGGTCATTCTGCTGGTGGGCGGGATCGTGTTCTTCCGCTTCCTGCGCGACTATCCGCTGCCGAAGTCGCCAGCCGCCGGAGAGGCGCTGAATGGCTGAACCGTTGTACGTCGTCGAGAGCGCCGACTTCACCTTCCTGATGCGCCAGACCGGGCTGACCTGGGGCAACCTCTCCTCGCACATGAGCAAGCTGGAGGAGGCAGGCTACATCGAGGTCGAGAAAAAGTTCAAAGGCAAGCGGCCCAATACGATGCTGCGGCTCACCGACGAAGGTCGAGCCGCCTTCCGCGACTACCGGCACAGCCTCAAGCAGGTGCTCGACGACCTGCCCGATTGAGCGCGACCCAACATAACGTCTAACGGCCAGCAGGGGAACACCTCACTGGCCGTTTTTTGACCAATCATCAGGCTGGATAACTACTCCACCAGCGCGAACTCCGCCGTGAAGTGGCGCAGCAGCTCCGGCTCTTTGACGATCTCCACACCGCCGATCGAGTCTTTGCGGGCGACGATAGCAGCCAGCGTCTCGACCACGAAGTCCAGGTGGCTCTGCGTGTAAACCCGCCGGGGCAGCGCCAGCCGCACCAGCTCCAGCGCGGGCCGGATGATCTCGCCGGTCGTCGGGTCGGGGTAGGCGAAGGCCACACTGCCCAGCTCGACCGCCCGGATTCCCCCCTCCAGGTACAACTCGATGGCGAGCGCCTGTCCGGGATAGCGCTCGGCGGGAATGTGCGGCAGGAAGCCCCCCGCGTCGATGTAGATCGCGTGGCCGCCGGGCGGCTCGATGATCGGGATGCCGATCTCCAACAGGCGCTCGCCCAGGTAGGCCGTGTGGTTGAGCCGGTAGGTGAGGTAATCCTCGTCTAACCCTTCCTCCAGCCCGCGCGCCAGCCCCTCCAGGTCGCGCCCGGCCAGGCCGCCGTAGGTGGGGAACCCTTCTCTCAGGATCAGCGCCTGCCGCGCCCGCTCAAACAGGGCATCGTCGTTCATACACAGGAACCCGCCGATGTTGACCAGCGCGTCCTTTTTGGCGCTCATCGTGCAGCCGTCCGCCGCGCTGAACATCTCCTGGGCGATCTCCAGCGGCGTTTTGTCGGCGTAG
>JARRJX010000121.1:0-6179 GCA_037388645.1 Chloroflexota bacterium | reverse complement strand
CTTTTCGGCGATGGTGGAGGCCACCGTCTGGCAGCGCCTCTTCGATGGGCGCTTTGCAGATCGGGGGTATGCGATCAGCGTCTTCGAGGCGCATGTCGAGGAGGTGAAGCGCACCGTCCCGCCGGAGACTCTGCTGATTTGCGATGTGAGCGAGGGCTGGGAGCCGCTGGGCGCTGTTCTCGGTGTGCCCGTGCCGCCCGGCGATTTCCCCCACGCCAACAACCGGAAGTCTACGCAGCGCCTGTTTCTGCTGGCCCGTGTCGCGCCGATTATCGTGGGAGCCGGGCTGGCCGGGCTGCTGATCTGGCTGGGCAACCGGGTTTTTTAGCCCCCTCAAGCGCTTCGCCCGCCGGTCAGGGTCGCATGGCGAGATCACCTGTCCTGGAACGCTCCACTCAACCCAGCTTATTCAGCGCCTCCCAGGGGGCTTTCATGACATCGACCAGCCGCTGATATTCGGCATAGCGTGCCAGGTAGACCGGCGTGCTGGCCGGGTCCGGCTCATAGACGTGAACGACCGACACGGCCTCCTGGACGGCTTCCGCATAATCGCGGTATATCCCCGCGCCGATGCCAGCGGATAACGCCGCGCCGCGCGCGCCCAGCTCGTTTCCATCGGTGACTTCCATCGGAACCTGGATCATGTCGGCGAACATCTGAGACCAGACCGCGCTGCGCGACCCTCCACCGGCGAGCCTGGCAGAGTGGATTTGAGCGCCCGCCTTACGGAGCTTCTCAATGTGGCTGAGATGGCCGAAGACGACCCCTTCGTAAAGCGCGCGGAGCAGGTCAACCCGGGTATGCCAGCCCCCCACACCGTAGAAGCCCGCCCGCGCCGTCGGCTGGACATTTGAGCCGAACAGGAAGGGGTGGAAAATGATATTGGTGCTCTCCGGGGACAGGCTGGCGATCTCTTCGTTGCAGACTTCGTAGACCGAGACGCCCCGCTTCTGGGCTTCGGCCCGCTCTTCGCTGCAAAACTGGTTGACGAACCATTCCAGGTTGGTGGCGGAGGTCGCGCTGCCCTCGATGGTGAGGAATAATTCTGGGTCGGCAAAAATGGTCGTCATGAATATCTCTGGGTCTACGATGGGGTCTTTGGTGATGATCTCGTTGATGCTCCAGCTACCCATGACGATACAGGCTTGATTGACGTTGACCGCGCCCGCGCCGATCGCGCTCGCATCCACATCGAACAGGCCGCCAACGACCGGGGTTCCAGCCGACAACCCGGTCTCCTGAGCGGCTGCGGGCGTCACCTCGCCGATGACTTCGCCGCTCTGCTTGAGGGGCGGTAAGGCGTCGTACACTTCTGAGAGATCGTAGAGTGCCATCAGCTCGCGAGAGTAACACTTGTTGCGAACATCCATCAGGTTAGCGCCGCTCATGTCGGTGAAGTCGGCGGTGATAGCACCGGTCAGCCGGTACTTGATGTAGTCCTTGACCATCAAGATCGCCCCGACGCGCTCGTAATTCTGCGGCTCATTTTCCTTGAGCCACACCAGCAGCGCGTTAGGCTGTGCGGGCCAGAACGTCTGGAGGGTGAACGGGAACACCTGGGCGTGAAGATCGCGCTGCTCCCACCCGGCTACCACGTCCGCGGCCCGTGAATCCATGGATTGGATGCCATTTCGCAGAGGGCGGCCCTGTTTGTCCAGGAGGTAGACGCCATTACCGTGCCCGCAGTTGCCGATGGCCGCGATCTCCTCTGGCTGGATACCCGACTCGGCCAGGACGTCCCGGACAGCGGTGGCCGTGCTCTCCCACAACATGTCCATGTCCCGCTCGGTCCAGCCGGGATGAGGGTATCCCGTATCGGCTGCACAGTTGGCAACGGCAACCTCTTTGCCGTGTAAGTCGAAGAGCGCGGCTTTGGAGAAGGTGTTGCCGTTATCTATCCCTAAGAGATACTGGCCCATGTTTCGCCTCCAAAAATGATCCAGGTTATCCTCCGAATGCAGGATCCACCCGACCCTTTACGTCGTCAACGACGAGGTGAGTAATTTTTGCCAGCACTTTCCCGATACAAGCTTACCAACGCGGTCACCTTTGCCCGTACCTGTTCTGATATAAGTCCACCATATAATCGATCTGGCTTTCAGACAGCAGAATCGGCTCCCCACGGGACAGCGCCAGATGGGCGATCTTGGCGATTTCTTCGACTTCGATAGCCATCTTGGTGGCCTGCTGCGGCGACGAGCCGATGGTAAAAACGCCGTGGCTCTGCATGATGATCGCCCGTGCCCGGCCAATCTTGTCGATGATCTCCTGCCCGATATCCGCGCCGCCTATCGGCGCATAACCGCCAAGGGGGATCTCCCCGCCGAGCATGGCGGATGCCGTCAGGCAGGCCGGAATGGGCTGCCCTAACACGGCAAAGCTGCTCGCATAAGGGGAATGGGTGTGGACCATACCAAAGATATCGGGGCGGTGGCGGTAGACGTACAGATGCGTGTCCGTATCGGTCGAGGGCTTGAGGTCCCCTTCGACGACTCGACAGTCCATATCGACCACCACCATGTGAGCGGGAGTCAAATCCTCGAAGCTGACACCACTCGGCTTGATAACGACCAGCCCGGTCTCTGGATCACGGCCACTCACATTGCCGCTGGTCATCTTGACCAGGTCATTCTTTGGCAGCTCCTGGTTGCATTTACAAACGATTTCGCGGAGTGGTTCCAACTGCATGATGTGCCTCCAACGGTGTTATGGATTTTTCCGGAAATTTTCGTCAAAGATTTTGAGAACGCCGCACGCAGCGGCCTCATCGGTGATAAGCGCATGCAGGTAGCCACCGCGCAGCGCACCATAGATCGGCAGCGCTTTGACTGCCGAGGCCGCCACGCCGATCCTGAATGGGATTTGTTTGATCAATCCCAGGGTCAACCCGATGACACGGTCGGCATATTCCCTGGCACACGGCTGGCCCTCAATGTCGTATACGTAGGCACCGATCTCGCCCACGCCCCCGCAGCCTTCGGCGATATTCCTCATATCTTCGGCGGAAAGGGCTGTGAACTGGACGAAGCGGGAAACGTCTGGATCGACAGTGCCAACCCCCAGCAGCGCAATGTTCGCATGGCGGGCGATATCAAGGATCGTTTTGACCGGCTCCATAGAACGCACGACTTCGCAGTGCTCTTTGGTATCTACAAAGGCCGGGGCATGGAGCTGGTATGACTTGGCACCCAGCCGCTCACCCATGTGAGTCGCCAGATAGTTCATGTCGGATTCGATCTCACCCTGGATCGCGCCAAGCATGGGCACAACTTCCACGTCATAATTGCGCTGCGCCTCAATCGACTGAATGACGGCCTGCACGGTGGTGCCGGGGGAGATCGCCACGACATCGCCATCTTGCAGGTTTTCCAGCAAATAGCGAGCGGCCACGTTGCCGATGGCATTGAGCAGCGAGCTGTTGGTATCTCCCACGGCAGGAATGACAATCGCCTCCTGCAACCCAAAGACGGCTTTCAGACGGTTTTCGAGGTCAAACAGGTGTTGAAACGGAGTCCGGATCACAAAGGTGACGTATCCCAGCTCGCGCGCCTTCTGAAGGAGCCGATTGACCGTAGATGTGGATAAATCCAGGCGCTCCGCGATATCTGACTGGGTCAGTTTCTCCTCATAATAGAGGTTTAAAACCGTATTAATGAGCCGTACGTCGTCATATGCTGGCATATCTGTGCCTTCTCATGAAACTATCTCAGGGCTGGTGAGAGAGATGTGGGTCACAGTTAACCCGCTATTTATCGTAGACCTTTCAAAACACCGTGTTATTTTCAAACATAAGTATTTAACCAGAGTTGATGATAATATAAAAATCACTGTGAGCTGGCTCAGAGTGGGACTTCCACAATCCTGAAGGGCGGGTCTGCATCGGGGCCAGCATTGGCCGGATCCCAAAAATGATCGGACTGCCCCTCCACCACCCAGGCACTCCCCCGATAGAAGGCAAAGGTCGTCACCCCGTCGAGGCTCGCTTCCACTCTCCGTACCTGCGCCGTGCTGCCCTGCACCGTGATGACGGACATCCCCCCCGCTCCACCTTCGGCAGTCGCCAGGGTGTTGGGGCCGATCACTTTCAGGCCATCCGGGCGGCGCAGCTCTTGCGAAGTCTGGATCAACGTCACCGCGCCTGCGCTGCCATCCGGCTCAAGCGAAATCCGGAACAACTGCCCGGCTCTCTGATTCACCGTATAGATCGCGCTGCTCAGGTGGTCGAAATCGATCCCATTCAGACTCCACTGCTCGACGCCAAGCCGGGGATCGTTGATCCACTCATCCAGCGCCGATCCCCCTGCCTTCAGCCGCAAAATACGCGGGGTCCACGAGTCCGTGACATACAGGTTGCCCTGCCGGTCGAAAGTCAAATCGTTGGCAAAGCCGCCGCCGGGAAAATCGTAGCAGCCCCTGGCGGCACCCGTTTGCAGGTCGAACGCCTTGACGCCCACCGGCGCGCTCCCCTTCAGCTTACCATTGCCTGCATCCGAGGAGCAGGCCCAGAGCGTGTTGCGATCCTCGTCGGCCCAAAGACCGAGCACCGAGACCAACCCATTCGCGCCTGGCTCGATGAACGGCTCCATCTGGGTGGCTCCGGCAGGGCATCGCATGATGCAGCCCTCGAACAGGCTGCCCACAAAGAACACCCCGCCAGAAGTGACGGTGACCCCTTCTGGGAAATAGCGATCACCCGGAATAACGATCACGCCTGTCTGGTTGCCCGTCTCATTCATATTGTCGCCTCCGGAGCCATGATTGATCTCAGCGTCTATCTGTAAATTGCCCCTGCTCTGGACATCACCCCTGGGCAGCTTAGTTTGGCGTTGACTGCCCGAACATGGGATCGGTCGCCCAGGTTTCGGTAGATACCAGCTCGGCTACGAAGCGTCGGGCAGCAGCCGCAGAGATAACGGGGTCTTCGCCAGCGTGCATATCGCCCCAAATCTCGACGCCCAACAGGCCCCAAAACCCTGTTCTCGCCAACGCCTGAAACGACTCCCGAAACGGCACGATCCCTTCCCCGAAGGGCACGCCCCGGATAACCTTCGGCAGGGCATCCTTCACGTGGACGCCTAACACATATTTCTCGGCCAGGGCAAGCTCATCGGGCGGGGAATAACCGGCTGCCGCGAGGTTGCCAATGTCTGGATACAGGCGCAGCCAGGGCGAGTCGATCTTATGGATGATAGCCATAGCCTGTCTCAGGTTCTCCACAAAGGGCGTATCGAGGTTTTCCAGGCCCAGCATCACACCGGCCTGCTCGGCATAGCGGACCCCCTGGCAAAGCCCTTCCACAAAATACGCCGCCGTTTCCTGGTCGCTCTCCTCATAGAAGACATCGTATCCCATGACCTGAACGACGCGAAGCCCAATATCCCCTGCAAACTGGATGGCCTTGTACAAGATATCTAACCCCTGCCGACGGACCTCAGGGGCGTGGCTGCCAAGCGGATATTTGCGATGCCCGCTCAGGCACATGGTCATGATGCGAACGCCGGTGTTGGCGATGGATTGGCGCAGCGCCATTCGCTCTGAAGCCGACCAGTCCAGCCGGGCCAGGCGTCCATCGCTTTCGTCGATTGAAATCTCCACAAAGTCGTAGCCAGCCCGGCCCGCTGCCTCCAGGCGCTCTTCCCAGGACAGCTCGGCAGGCAGTGCCTTCTCATAAAGACCAATGGGCATCTTGAACACAGCAATAACTCCAATCTTTATCAAGCGGGAGCAGAACAGCCCGGCCCTCACGTTTCCTGACGGATACCCGCTGTTACGCCCTCTGCCTTTCGCGCACTAACAGATGGTTGAGAGCAACCGCGAAGATGAGCACACTGCCCTTGGCGAAGTTTTGCCAATAGGCGGGGATGACGGTCATCAGGCCGACCGTCACGCAGATGATGATCAAGGCCCCGACAATCGTCTTGGCAACCGAGCCTTCGCCGCCGGAAAATGCCGTCCCGCCAAGCAGCACGGCGATCAGGCAGTCCAACTCCATGCCATCGCCCGACAGCGGGTCTCCCAGTGACATGTAGCTGCCGCGTGCCACGCCAGCCAGAGCGGCAAAAACCCCCACAATGATGTAGAGAAGCCACACTATCCTGACCGTGTTGATCCCGGACAGCTCTGCCGCGATGGGATTGCCCCCAATCGCCGCTGCGTATTTGCCGAGAATGGTCTTCCTC
>JARRJX010000120.1:0-7053 GCA_037388645.1 Chloroflexota bacterium | reverse complement strand
CCGCCGCCGGGCCGACTCCCGTGCTCGCCGCGACGATTGCGCCCACCCCTGAGGTCGTCACCCACGTCGTCCAGGACGGCGAGGGCCTGATCGGCATCGCCGCTTTTTACGGCGTCGACCTGGACGCGATCCTCGAAGCCAACGGCCTGACCGCCGATAGCGTGATCTGGCCGGGGCAGCAGTTGCTCGTCCCGCTCGACGCGCTCCCCCAGCAGGGCACCTGGCACACCGTCCAGCCCGGCGAGACGTTAGAGACCATCGCGCAGCACTACGGCGTGTCGGTGGCCGAGATTCAGAACACCAACAGCCTGCCCAACCCGGACGCGATCTATTCCGGGCAGCGGCTCGCCATCCCCGGCGTGCGGGTGGAATCGGCTGAGGCGGCCCCCGCCAATCTGACCCCCACCGCCACCCCCAACCCGCTCGAAGGGTTGGAGCGCGGCCCGCTGATGACCGATTGGCCCCGCTCGATCCTGGAAGGCGACCTGGACGAGAATTACCCCAGCATCTACGAGCACGCCCGCTTCACCCTGCACTACCAGCCGGGCACCTATCCCGACCAGAACCTCGATCAGGTGGTCGGCCTCGCCGCCGATGCCCTGGCGCGGGTGGAGTCGACGCTGGGCGTCAGCCTGAATGGCACGTTCGACATCTACGTCGCCGGGACGCTGTATGAGGAGCCGAATGCCCACCTGCGCGGCATGAGCATTTCTAAGGATAGGCGGCTGTTTGTCTTACTGGATGGGAGTGGAGATGAGGCGGAAAATGCCTACCTGGTCACTCACGAGATGACCCATCTCGTCGCCTGGAACACGCTGGGCATACCTTCCTCGACGATGCTCTCGGAGGGGCTGGCGACTTATGTCGGGCATACGCCGCCGGGGAGATGTCCTCGATGGCTGCGATCGAGCAGGATTGGCAGGCGTTCCAGGGGCACATTCGCTACCGCTTCAACTACTTCGGTAGCGCCTGTTTCGTTCAGTATCTGGTCGACAACTACGGCATCGACTCGATCCGCCGCCTTTACCACACTTCGGATTACACGACGATATACGGCGAGTCGCTGGCTGCGCTCGATTCAGACTGGCAGGCGGCGCTGGCCGCGAGCCAGTCCGAGCTGACCATCGACCCGGAGGCGCTGGTCAAGAACACCGAGGACGTGACGGCAGTCTACGCCTACGTGCTGGGTAACTACAATGGCACCTCGAACATGCACCGCGCCTACGCGCTCGCCGACCAGGCCCGCCTGGCCCTCTGGCGCGCCGACTATCCCACCGTGCAGCGCGACCTGCACGAAGTCTACACCCTGACCGGCTTCACACCCTAGCTGGGCGGCCTCCACTTCTGCCTGGGGAAAGGGAATCGGGGGCTTGCCAGCCATTCCCAAACATACAAATCCACTTATTTTTTGTTTACTTTCAATATTTTATTATAATAGGCCTGGGTGAGGGTAAAGATCGCGCCGCTCAGTCAACCGGGGTCTTTCGACGTAGATTACTGAAATGCCAGTCGCTTGCGTTGAGTCTTGGAAGCATTTACAATGGATTACAGTATGCTTTTCATGCGGGCCCGGTGCAGTGCATAACCTCTAATCTTTGAACACAACAACCTGTCGTGTGTCATACCACTCAACACCAACCAGAGGTGTTATTATGGATGTCATAAAAGTGTCAGCTCGCTCGCGGTCCACATCTGTAGCGGGAGCAATTGCAGGCGTCATCCGTGAGCACCGGTACGCCGAAGTCCAGGCTATTGGTGCTGGGGCGGTCAACCAGGCGGTCAAGGCGATCGCGATTGCCAGAGGCTATCTCGAAGGGGACGGTATCCCGATTCACTGCATGCCGTACTTCACCGAGATCAAGATCGATGAACAGGAGCGTACCGCGATTAAGTTCGTCGTCGAGCCGTGTCCGGTACAGTCAGCCAAAGCGGCGACCGATCATACCGGCTCGGTCGCCGATCTGGCTGAATAATCCCACCGTCGCCCCCCGCCGAAGCCAGTATTTCGGAAGCAGGCTGCATCGTCAGCGAGCAGCCTGCTTTTTCTCCTGTCAGTTCGTCGCCTTATTCGTAAGCGCGGGACGCGATTACTTCCTGGGCGTACGAGACGAACGCCTCGACCGGCATCGCGCCTCGATCCTCCCCGCTGCGCATCCTGAGCGCCACCTGCCCGTTCTCCACCTCGCGGTCGCCGACGACCAGCATGTAGGGGACTTTCTGGCCCTGCGCCTTGCGGATTTTGTTGCCCATCCGGTCGCTTGAGGCGTCCACCTCGACCCGAACCCCCACCTCGGCGAGCCGCGCGGCCACTCCGTCGGCGTACTCGATGTGACGGTCGGCGATCGGGATCAGCACGGCCTGGACGGGGGCCAGCCAGGTCGGGAACGCGCCCTTGTAGTGCTCGATCAGCACGCCCATGAAGCGCTCCATCGAGCCGAGCAGGGCGCGGTGCACCATGTAAGGCTGGTGGTCGGCCCCGTCGTCGCCCACGTAGCTCATCTCGAACGCCTCCGGCAGCCAGAAGTCGAACTGGATCGTCGTGATCTGCCAGGGCCGGTTCAGCGCGTCGCGCACCTTGATGTCGATCTTCGGCCCGTAGAACACTGCCTCGCCCTCGACCCGCTTGTAGGTCAGCCCCAGCTTGCCGATGGCGGCGATCAGCGCCGATTCGGCCATCTCCCACTGCTCGTTCACCCCGGCGTATTTCCCCAGGTTGTTCGGGTCGCGCACGCTCAGTTCCAGCTCGAAGTTCTCGAAGCCGAAGTCGCGCAGCACTGAGAGCGAGAATTCCAGCACGCCCAGGATTTCGTCCGGCATCTGGTCGGGGCGGCAGAACAGGTGGGCGTCGTCCTGGGTGAAGCCGCGCACGCGCAGCAGCCCGTGCAGCACGCCGGAGCGCTCGTAGCGGTACACCGTGCCGAACTCGGCGAAGCGCATCGGCAGGTCGCGGTAGCTGCGCATCCGGTTCTTGAAGATCTCGATGTGGAACGGGCAGTTCATCGGCTTGAGGTAGTATTCCTGCTCCTCGATTGTCAGCGGCGCGTACATGCTGTCCTTATACCACTGCAAGTGCCCGCTCGTCTCCCACAGGTTGGCCTTGCCGATGTGCGGCGTGTAGACCCGCTCGTAGCCCCCCTCGCGGTGGCGCTCCGCCCAGTAATCCTCGATCGTGCTGCGCACCCGTCCACCCATCGGGTGCCAGAGCGCCAGCCCAGGCCCCACGTCCTGCGAGAAGCTGAACAGCTCCAGGTCGCGCCCCAGCGTCCGGTGGTCGCGCTCCTTGGCCTCCTCCAGCCGGTCGAGGTACTCCTCCAGCTCGTCCGCCGTCTTCCAGGCGGTGCCGTAGATGCGCTGGAGCATCGGGTTGTGCTCGTCCCCGCGCCAGTAGGCTCCGGCGGTGTGCAGCAGCTTGATCGCGTCCGGGTTGATCTGCCCGGTGTGCTCGACGTGCGGCCCCCGGCACAGGTCTTCGAACGTGTCGTGTTTGTAGGTTGAGATGACCGTCGGCTCGTCCGTCGGCTCGCCGTTTTCGTCCACGCCCCCGGCGGCCAGCCCGTCGATCAGGTCGAGCTTGTAGCGCTGGTCTTTGAAGAACTCGCGCGCCTCGTCCGCGCTCAGTTCGCGCCGCTTGAACGTGTAATCGCCCTTGATGATCTCCCGCATCCGGGCCTCGATCTTCTCCAGGTCTTCGGGCGTCAGCGGGCGCGGCAGGTCGAAGTCGTAGTAGAACCCCTCGGCGATTGGCGGGCCGATCGCGATTTGCCCGTCCGGGAACATCTCCAGCACCGCCTCGGCCATGATGTGCGACGCCGAGTGACGGATGCGATACAGCTCCGTCTCTTCATACGGGATCGAGTCGGCCTGTGCTTCCTTTTCTGCCATACTTTCCTCCTGAGTCGTCATATAACTCTTTCGTACCTATCCGAAATGAGCGCCGATGGAACATCGGGGCGAATTTACGGATAGGTTCTAAAAATGAAAATCCCCACACCTGTTGGGGCGTGGGGCTGGTACGCGGTTCCACCCAATTTCACCACCGGCGCTGTCACGGCGACGGCGGTCTCTGGGGCCGGTAACGGGGCCATCCGTCATCCCCTACTCGCCAGGCTAACAGCCTCGTTTTCGGTGATGCGCTCGCGGGGGGTTTTCGCCACGTTGTGCGGAGAAGGCTTGCAGCCAATGGCCCTCTCTCTCTGGACGCCAGGGATGTGGTTACTCGTCCCGCTCAATGCTTTGCACGTCTGGTTTGTGCTCATAGCTTAGCGACTTGATAGGCCGTTGTCAAACACCTGGCTCTCCAGCCGCGCGCATTATTCAGGCCGCCTCCCTCAATCGGGAGGGTGGTGGTACAATGGCCTCGGATGGTGGGGCGGGGTGGGGGGGAGTGACGCCTCGATAGGTCGGTCCCGGATCGCCCCGCCGGATCGAAACGGACGGGTTTGGATGGTTGATTCGCGTTCATCCTACAAAGAGACAACTGCACAAGGCGCTAGGATTCCCGGATGTTGATTCTCCGATGAAGACTCTTTTCATTTCGCAGGTGCGGCACGCATTCATCGTGTTTTCTCTGGCGCTGCTCGCGATCCTGGTGGCCGCTGCCCCGGCCTCTGCCCAGGAAAGCCTGGGCCTCGTCCTCAACGACGTCAGCGCCGAGCCAATCGCCGGGGAGCTGGCCTACCGGGTGACAGCCTACCTGACCGTGACCGGCGCGGATGGCGGGCCGCTGGCCGGGCTGGCGCTGGAGGATTTCTCGGCGTCCCAGGATGGGGAGCCGGTGGTGCTTGAGTCGCTGGAAGGGGCCGAGCGCCCCCAGTCGATCGTGCTCGCCCTCGATACCAGCGGCAGCATGGCCTTCCAGGGCAAGATGGACGCCGTGCGGGAGGCGGCGTCGGGCTTTATTGGCGGCCTGGCGGCGGCGGATCAGGTGGCGCTGCTCACCTTCGACGATTCGTCCCGGATCGAGATGTTGCCCTCCGACGACTTCGCCACGGCGCAAAGCATCGTCGACGGCCTGCGCGCGCAGCCTGATTCGGGCACCTGCTTATACGACGCCGCCTACGACGCCGTCGAGGTCGCCTCGACTGCCCCGCCCGGCCAGCGGGCCGTGCTGCTCCTCACCGACGGCATCGATGAGTTACCCGACCAATCCGGGCCGTGCAGCCAGCACACCGTCGAGGACGTCATCGCCCTGGCGAATGCGCCCACCACCCGCGTCCCGATCTACACCATCGGCGTGGGGGCGCGCGTCGACTCGCACGAGCTGGCCCGCATCGCGGACGAGACCGGCGGCGTCGCGCTGATCGCCCCGGAGCCGGGCGATGTGGCGGGCCTGTTCGCCACCGTCTCCACCCAGTTGAAGAACCAGTACCGGCTCGTCTACCAGACCCAGACCACCGGCGGCGAGCACAACCTGGCGGTGACCGTCGAGGCGGCGGATGGGACGGCGCTCGCCTCGCGCGCGTTCTTCGCCCCGCCGCTGCCGCCCACCCTCAGCCTGACCGGCCTGGACGACGGCGCGATCCTGGAAGGCGAGGGGCTTGTCCGGGCGACCGTCGGCGGATCGGGTGAGCTGGTTCGGGCCAGCTTCTCCCTCGATGGCGCGCCGCTGCTCGACGATGAAGAATCGCCCTTCGAAATCAGTCTGAATGCCGCCAATCTGGAGCCGGGGCAGCACCGCCTGGAGGTGAATGCCCTGCTGTCCGATGGCACCACGCTGGCCGCTTCGCTCACCTTCGAGGTCGTCGGCGCGGCGGATGAACCGGTCGGGGCCGAGTCGCCAGCAGGGCAGCCGCCCGCTGTCGGTCAAGCCGAGGCTCCGGCGGCCACCGGTCGGCAGATGGGCTGGCTGATCCCTGCCGCGCTGGCGCTGGCCGTGTTGGCCGGGGCCGGGGCGTTTATCCTGAGTCGGAGCCGCCCCCGCGAAACAGAACCGCCCGCCCGGCCTGCCCCGCCGCCGGTTCACCCCGAATCCCCACCAGCCGCCCCGCCGGAGCCGCCGTTAGTCAGCACCGGCCCCGTGTTTGGCCGCCTGCGCGTCGAGAAGGGGCTGCTCCTGGAGCAGGGCCAGGAGTTCGAGCTGCGTGGCGCGGGCGCGCGCCTGGGCCGGGGACAGAACAACCACGTCGTGCTGCCCGAATCGTCCGTCGCCAGAGAGCACGCCGAGGTGCGGGCGCTGCCCGATGGCACTTTCTGGATCGTCGATCTGGGCACTGGCAGCGGGACGTTCGTCAACGGCGTCGAGGTCGAGCGTGAGGGCGCGGCTCTGGTCGATGGTGATACGATTCAATTGGGGACTCGCGTCGTCTTGCGCTTCACCATCGCCTGAGTGCCCGTTCTGCAACTCTGCGCCTGTCCCCACGTATAGAGATATGTGAGTGCAAAGTTGCTGAGTGTAAACCAACCAACGGTGAAGGAGTTAGGCAATGAGTGACAACGAAATCCCCGAAAACGAGCGCGTCAAGGAAAAGGAAGAGACCTCGGACATCGCCCGCGAGTTTGCCGAGCTGGGCAAGAAGCTGGGCGACGCGATCAACGCGGCCTGGCACAGCGAAGAGCGCCAGAAAATCCAGGGTGAGATCAAAGATGGTCTGCACCGTTTCTCGACCGAGGTCGACGCCGCGATCAAGAACCTGCGCGAATCCGACGTGGGCGAGAAGGTGAAAACGGGCGTCAAGCAGGTGCGCGAGGAGGTTGAGTCGGGCAAGGTGGGGGACGAGCTTCGCCGTGGCACGGTGAACGCCCTGCGCAGCCTGAGCGAGGCGCTCGACAAGATGGCGAACAGCTTCACCCCGGTTGAGGACGACGAGCCGAAAGAGTAGCTTACTGGTATTCGTCCAGCCTGAGCAGAGCCGTATCGGTATCGAAGAATCGTGGCGTATGGGTATTGAGGTTCGAGTCGTATCGGTATCGAGGGTGTGAGGGGGGATTGCCTGAGTGGCGACAGGGGCGGGAATCGTCTCGCCCCTGAACGACGCGAATTCAGTTGGAGGTCCCCGTAAGGCGTACTGGAAAAAAGCGAGGCAACCCGCTGTGGGGTTGCCTTTTGCGTTCATT
>JARRJX010000119.1:0-6197 GCA_037388645.1 Chloroflexota bacterium | reverse complement strand
CGGTTGGTGTAGACGCCCCAGGCATCAACCCGCACCGGCCCCCAGCGATAAGGGCCGGGCGCGGCGTCGGCGGCGGTGGCAACCACGCGCGGCCCGTTATCCGCATAGGCCCCGGTATCGAGCCACATCTGAACGTCGCGGGCGAGCAGCTCGCCATCGGCGGTGGCCGCCGTGCGCATCTTGCAGGTCATGTTGTGGCGGCGCGAGGTGACCATCGACTCGTCCACCCGGTTGGCGATCCGGACGGGTCGCCCGGCCTGGCGAGCCAGCGCCACGGCGAGCGGCTCCATCTTGGTGTACGATTTGCTGCCGAACCCGCCGCCCAGGTAGGAGACGACAACCCGCACCTCTGCCGGGGTAAAGCCGAACACGTCGGCCAGCTCGGCGCGCACCAGGTAGGGGTGCTGGCAGTTCGACCAGACCGTGATGCCGTCCGGCTCCCAGCGGGCGACCGTGGCGTGCGGCTCCATCGAATACTGATAGATCGCCGGGAAGGTGTATTCGCCCTCGACGACGATGTCGGCTTGCGCGAAGACGGCGTCGAGGCGCTCCTCGTCCTTGCGAATCTTATGGTAGTAGCAAACGTTGTCGAAGGGCCGGAAGCCGCCCAGGCCGTGGAACAGGCCCAGCTCAAGCCCCTCGACCTCGTGCAGGCGCGGCGCGTCGGCGGCCAGGGCCTTCTCCATCGTGTCGACGAGGGGAAGCGGCTCGTAATCCACCTGGATCAGATCCAGGGCTTCCAGGGCGGTGGCCTCGTCGACGGCGGCGACGGCAGCCACCGGCTCACCGGCGAAGCGCACCCGATCCACGGCGACGATGGGACGGTCTTTGACGGCGTGGCCGTAGAACCCGTCGCCCGCGATGTCCTTACCAGTCATGACGGCCACCACGCCGGGCAGCGCCTCGGCGGCGGACGTGTCGAGGTGGGTGATGCGGGCATGGGCCAGCGGGCTGCGCAGCACCTTGCCTTGCAGCATGCCGGGGATGACCAGGTCGCCGGTGAACTGCGCCACGCCGGTCACTTTGGGCCGGGCGTCGACCCGGCTGACGCTCTGGCCGATGCCGCTCGTTCCAGTGCTCATTCCGACCCGTCCTCCCCGCTTGCCGCCGCGTGGATGGCCTCAAAGATGTTCCAATAGCCCGTGCAGCGGCACAGGTTGCCCTTCAGGTGGTGCTGGATGTCGGCCTGGGAGGGATGCGGGTTCTCGTTCAGCAGGCTGAGCGTGGCCAGGATCATGCCGGACGTGCAGTAGCCGCACTGAACCGCCGTGTGGTCGACAAAGGACTGCTGGAGCCGGTGCAGCCGCCCATCCTGGGCCAGCCCTTCGATGGTGGTGACCTCCCGATCGCGGGCCTCGTAGGCGAGCGTGCAGCAGGCGCTGTGCGGGACGCCATCCAGCAGGACGGTGCACGCGCCGCAGACCTGGACGTCGCACGAGCGTTTGGCCCCTTTCAGGCCGAGGTGATCGCGCAGAAAGTCGAGCAGCATCAGGCGCGGCTCGATCTCCGCCTCGACCAGACGACCGTTGACGGTGAGGCGAATGGGTATGGTAGGCCGGTGCAGGTCAGCACCCATCAACTTGTCCCTCCCGCTGCCTTTTCGGCGGCTTCGTCGAGCGCACGGGTGGTGAGCACCCGTATCAGGTTCTTTTTGTAGGCTGCCGACCCGTAGATGTCGTCCACGGGGTCGGCGGCCTGGAAGGCCGCTTCCGCTGCCGCCTCGAAGGCGGCCCCGCCCGGCCCCTCGCCACGCAGGACGTCCTCGGCGGCCCGGACGCGAACCGGCAGCGGGCCAACGCTACCTATAGAAAGACGGGCGTCTTCGATGACCCCGTCCGTGATTTTGAGCAGAGCGACGGCGCAGGCCGTCGGCCTCTCGTGCGTGGTAAATTTCCGGTAGGCCCCGACCATGCCCTCCGGGGGCAGGGGCATCCGTATAGCGGTCAGAATCTCGTCGTCCTGGCGGGCGGTGGCAAACAGGCCCAGCAGGAACTCCTCGACGGGCAGCTCGCGGCTGCCGCTGGCCGAGGTCAGCTCAATCGACGCGCCCCAGGCCATCAGCAGCGTGGCGGGGTCGCTGTGCGGCTCGGCAAAACACAGATTACCGCCGATCGTCCCGGCGGCCCGAACGCGGACGTTGGCGACCGTCCGCTCCACCTCGGCCAGGAGCGGCGCGTGCTCCTTGACGACTGGCGACCGCAGAATCTGGCGGTGGGTGGCGAGCGAGCCGATCTTCAGATGCCCGTCCTCCACGGCGATCTCGGCCAGCCCAGGGATGGTCTTGACGTTGACCAGGTGGGGATAATGGACCAGCCCCTCCTTCATGAGGATGAGCAGCTCCGTCCCACCGGCATATACGGAAGCGTCGAAGCCATATTCCCCAAGCAAACGCGAGGCTTCTTCGACCGTCTGCGGCTCGTGAATTTCAAACACACCTAACATGGCGATCCTGAGTCACCTTATCTATGTTATGCACCGGGCATGCCATCCCCTAACCCGGCCCGGCGTGCTTTGCGGATCAGATAGTCCCAGTACTGTACGAAGAACGAGTCCCGGTACTTCTCGGGATACATCTGCGCGACCATTTCGGGGTCGATGGTCTTGAGCGGCCCCAGAACGGACGCCACGAACTGAATCTGCACCGCGCGCTCCAGCGTGAGCGCCGCCAGGACGGCCCAGGGCACGTCTTTGCCGACGACCAGCACGCCGTGATTACGCATCAGGACGGCGCGGCGCGAGCCTAACGCTCTGGCGACGGCCTGCCCCTCCTCCGGCTGGGTGATCAGCTCCGCCGTACCCTCGAAGAGGCCCAGGCCATCCGGAAAGAGCACGGCATCGTGGCTGACGTACTCCAGCCGGGCCGAGGCGCTGCCGAGGGCGGTCGCGTAAACAGGGTGAGTATGCACGACCGCCCCCACGTCAGGGCGTGCTTTGTAGACTTCAGTGTGCAGCACGGCCTCAAGATGTACATCACCATCACCGTCAACCCGCTGCCCGTCGAGGTCGACGACGATCACGTCTTCAGGTGTCACCTCTTCAAGCCCCAGGCCCTTGCGCTTCATAAAACAGTAACCGGTCTCCGGATGAAATCTGCTGACGTGACCCAGAGTCAGGTCGCCATGTCCGCCCATCGCCAGGATCCGGCAGGCCCAGGCAACCTGCTCCTTTATCGCCTGTTCTTCCATATTGGCTGCTTCTTTACACTCCTCCCCAGGCCCCCGTTATCTGCGTTCGGTTGGTGGGTAGTCGGGGTATGGGAATGTGAACACCATAATGCAGTCTTCGCCGCCGGTGATGGCGACGGCGTGCCACGTGTGGGCCGGGATGAACAGCGCATCGTCCGGGCCAAAAGCCACGGCATCATCCTCCAGGCGCAGCTCCCCGCTACCGGCAATCACGTAGGCAAGCTCTTCTACCTCGTGAGAGACGGGAGCGGTCACGGTGCCCGGCTTGAAGACCGAGTAGCCGAGCGAACTCTTATTCCCCTCCAGAGAGCGGTCGTTAAGCACCATCCGGCTCCAGCTGCCCAGGGGCAGCTCGACCGGATCGACCTGTTGGAGGGGGACGACCCGCACGACTTCCTTACCTAGAGCGCCCACTTGCCATCCTTGACGATGTACTGGCCGTTATCCTCGATCATCAGGGAGGCGTTCAGGCAGACACCGTCCAGGTGGAGCCTGCTGACGTTCTGGCCGCCGGGATAGGCGTTGTGGTTGTCGCCCATGGCAAAGTGCACGGTCCCCAGGCGTCCCTTCTCGGAGGGCGAGCCAAAGGGCGACTTTTCGCTGGTGCCGAAGGCGAACTCGCCGATGACGTGGGCACCGTCAACCCCGTGGGTGACTTCCGAGAGGCGCTCGGCTTCCTTGCCGCCCTCGATCTTGACCACCTTGCCCCCTTCGACGGTCCAGGTGATGGTGTCCTTGACCTGCCCCTCCAGCCCGACGCCCAGCATCACGCCGTCGACGACAATCGTCCCCACGGTCTGATCCTCGACGGCGGCAAAGGCGACCTCCGCCCAGAGCGGCACCGGTCCCATCATCTGGCCCCGCTTTTTGATCGGGGTGACTTCCAGGGCGGGCCGCCCCTCGATGGTCACGAGCACGTCCGTCCCGACCGGAGAAGTCACCCGGCAGCGCTTCTTCCCTTCCAGCGCGGCCATGGCCGACCTAGCGCGGTTGGTGGCCTCCATGATCATCTCTTTGGTGAGTCCCCACCCGCCCATGCCTTCCTCGACGGAGGCGATCTTGGCGTTGTTGGCGCACGATTCCTTGACCGCCGAGACGTGGGCGAAGCGGTTGGCCCACTCCAGATTGGTGATGATGATGATCTCGTCGGAGTTCACCATCGCCTGGTGCAGATTGCGCGGCGGGGCCATCGGAAAGGTGAGGTCCACCCTCCCCCGGCTGACCTGCTGCTCGTTGTTGGCGATCACGGGGAACGCGCCCCGCTCGACGGCCACCCTGGCGAGCGCGTCGGCCTGGGGACGGTGATCGTCGTCACAGATGATGGTGACCACGTCGTCCTTCTCGACGGACATGCACACGTCCACGACCAGCGCCGCATCCTTCAAAAGCGCTTCAGACAATTCGCTCATGATCCAAACATCCTTTCCCCAATGAGGGAGACAACCACAGCGATGGCTGGGCGCTAGCCGGTGAAGGCGGGCAGCACTTCCCTGGCAAAACGCTCAACCTGACCAAATTGATCCAACGCGCCAAAACGGCAGATGAAGTAGTCCACCCCCGCCTCGCCGAAGGTCTTGATCCACTCGACGATGTCGTCGGGGGTGCCCACCGGCCCCCACTCGCCCAGGTCCATCGCTTTGCTCAGCTCAGGATAGTACTGGCTGATGTACTCGCCGATGCTCTTGTTGGCCGCCTCGCGGCTGTCGGCGATGTTCATCGTGACCTGGTAGGACATCCGGTATTCCGCCGGGTCGCGGCCAAGCTCGGCGATGGCGTCCATCACCTGCTGGTGCTGCTCGCGGAACTCTTCAGGATGGCGGGCCCGGCAGCAGGTCATCCAGCCATCGCCATATTTCGCGATCCGGCGGGCTGCCTTGCTGATGACCTTGACGACCCGATCCTCCTCCTTCTTGCCCGCCACCAGACGGGGGTTGCTGACCACCCAGATGGGGGGCGGCAATTGGAGCGGCTGGAGCGGCTTCATCTCCGTGCCGGAATAAAAGCTCACGTCGTCGTAGTGAAAATACTGGCCGTCGAAACTCACGCGGCCCTCCGTCCAGAGCGCCCGCAGCACCTCAAGCCCTTCCTCGAAGAGGGCGGCCCGGTTCTTGAAATCGAGGCCGAGCGCCGCGTATTCGCGCCGGACGCCCTCCTCCGGGTTGCCCATGCACGCGCCCAGGATGGTGCGGCCACCCGACATGTGATCGAGCGTGGCCCACTCCAGCGCCAGGTAGAGCGGGTTGCGCGTCGCCGTCACCAGGCAGGCCGTGCCCAGCTTGACGCGCTCGGTCCGCTGCGAAATCCCGGCCATCAAGAGCATCGGCTCGTGGCGAGGCTTCGAGAAGAGGCTGTCGCCCACCCACACCGAGTCGAAGCCCGCCTCCTCGACGGCCTCGGAAAGGTCGAGCAGGTCGGCAAGCGAATAGGCGGGCGCGAGGAGAGGCTCGCGGTTATTCAAGTTAACGCCGAACTGAAAGCCGTTCTCGCTCATATCAGACGTGCCCTTCTTCCATAATTATGACGATCAATCGGATGCCTGGACGCTGGGCACCAGCACAGCCTCAACGTCGGATGCCAGCATACGCTGCGGCACCTGGATGTGCTCGCTCAGCAGCCGGGCGGCTTCGGCAGCCTGGCCGTCTTTCATCGCCTGTAAAATCTGTTCGTGCTCCTCGCACGAGCGGGCCATCCCACCGCGCAGCGTCATGGAGCTGAGATAATAGCGGCGCATCTGGGTGATGAGTGGGTGATAGATCTCTTGAAGCTTTTTATTCCCGGAGCGATCCACCGTCAGGGCGTGGAAGGCGGCGTTCGCGGCGAAAAAGCCCTCCACGTCCCCGGAGTCGGCGTGGTCGATCATCTGCTCGTGCAGGGACTCCAGAAGGTCGAGGTCTTCCCCGGTCAAGCGGGGGGTGGCGAGGCGCACCGCCAGCACTTCCAGGGCTTCGCGCACACGGTAGGCGTCGAGGAACTCCTCCGTAGTAAGGGAGCTGACTACCGCGCCTCGCCGGG
>JARRJX010000118.1:0-6201 GCA_037388645.1 Chloroflexota bacterium | reverse complement strand
ATAATCGACTCCACCGTCACCCCATACAACGAGGCGACCGTGCTCAGGGTATCCCCAAACTGCACGATGTGAGTCTGGTCTTCGTTCGGGTCGACGACTGCCGTACGGGTGGGGTTCGGTGTGGGGATAAACGTGGGGGTTGGGGCTTGAGTCGGGTCAAGAGTCGCCGTCGGCAGGCCGGAATCAACCGGGGGAGGAGCCTGCCCGCTCGTGCCTATCGACGGCGTGGCGGTGACCAGTATTATATAACTCGGGTTTGGCCCGCAGGCAGCCAGGCCAAGAAAAAGGGACACGGCCACCAACAGGGGAGCAGCGAAAGTGAGATTGTGCTTCATCACGTTCTAGCCATTTTGGGGAGAGAGAGCCTGGGTCAGAACAGGCAGCGAGACCTCGTAGCGCCAGTTGATATATCGATGACCGCCGTCGTGTTCCTCGAATATGTGAGGCACGCCGTGCTCCGATAGGATTTGGTGAAGCGCCCGCGCGCCGAGGAAGAGATTGTATTCGTCGTTGATTCCACAGTCAAAATACACCGCACGCATCTTCTTCAGGGCGTCAACACACCCCGGAGCCATGCTGATCGGGTCAAGCGCTTTCCAGCGAGCCCATACTGCTTCGAGAATCGCGCCGGTATAGGGATCAAACGGCAGGTCAAACCCGTTTGGGTCGTAGGGGTTTGGGGAGTAAGCGGCGCTCATCGCGACCGTGTTCAACGCCTTGAACCAATCGCTGCCCTTGCCGCGCACGTGGGTGAGGTTCATAAGCTCGTGCAAAAAATCCGCCAGCCCACCCGCCCGCTCGAACTCGCGAATCGCGGGAGGGAAATCGGGCTGGTAGCAGTATTCAAAAAACATATCGCCGCTGTGGCTGGCAGCAGCGCCAAACACGTCGCTGTGGGAGAAAGTCAGGGCCAGCGCGCCGTATCCGCCGCTGCTGTGGCCCATCACGCCTCGATGTTCTGCCGAGGGCAGCGTGCGGAAATTCGCATCGACGAACGGCACCAGCTCTCTGACCAGGTAGTCCTCATACTGGCCGACCGCCGAAGAGTTGCGATACTGGCTCCCCCCGTAGCGGGTAAAACAATCCGGGAAAGCCAGTATGGCAGGCGCGGCCTTACCCTCATCGATTAACCGATCCATCCGCTCGACGATGTTCGCGTCCCACGCGCTGAGGTTGAAGTAACGCTCCCCCCAACCGGCAAACGGGGCCAACACCCAGATCACTGGAAACCGGCTCTCCGGCGTCGATTCGTACAGGGGGGGCAGGTACACGGGCAGCGAGCGGCGGTAAGGGTCGCCCAGCGGATTCTGCTTCAGCACCTCTGACTCGTGCTCGACGTATACTATCCGCTTGCGCATCGGTCCCCACTCCGCCTGATTCTGATCCCCAGGACACCCATGGAGGCATTGTAGCCCGGCAAAAGCGATGCGACAAACAGGCCCCTCTGTGCCGGACGCAGAAACGAAAAGAGGTGGGATGTCGCCGATCCCACCTCGAAACCTGTCTGGTGAAGGGTGTCAGGCAGAGTCGTAGGCGATTACACTCGGCTCGCCAAACAGGAAGTGGTCGTGCAGATAGTGCATCCAGAGGAAGCTCAGGATGGCGATGTAGTAACTGCGGTCGAAGGCGTAATCAAAATCTTTCCCAAAGGCATACACCAGAATGAGATAGATCACGCCTGCCAGCACGACATCCGCCAGGGTCAGACCCACGTTGAAGAGGTAGTAATGCCGGGCCGAGTTGTCCGTTGACATGCGTCTGAGGAAGGGCTTGCTTTCCATCTCGCCGCGTCGCTGGCGCAGGTTGTTGAGCATCCAGGTCAGTGACAGATATTGGAGCGAATGCCAGACGTTCATCCCCTGGAACGCCGTATCCAGGTTGCCCAGGGCAGGGACGAAGAACGAGGCGGTGACCGTCAGCCCGATGAACATCGTCTTTGGCCCATGCAGGGTTCCCTGCCGCCACTCCAGGTACGATTTGACCACCCAGACGGTAAACGCCGCGCCAAAAGCTATCCCCGCCAGCCAGACCATCCAGTTGCCCAGGCCAAGGCCAAAGACGCCGAGAATCCGCCCGACCACCTCGCTGATGTTGTTCTGCCCGATGGCAAAATCATTGTTGGCGATCCTCCAGGCGGCAAGCGGGTACAGCGAGGTCAGGATGACGCCGTAATCGGCGTAGCGAGAGAACTTGGTAAGGCTGGTCTTTTGTTTGTGATTGTATAGTTCCGTGATGTAGATGATCTGGTGCAGGACGTGAATAGAAGCCCAGAAGAAGAACAGCGTCAGCAGCAGTTGCAGCGACGAGAGCGCCAGGGTGATGACGATCACCGGGATAAGCAGCGACGCCAGGATCATCACCCGGTGCTTTTGAACGTACTCTCTGTCAAAAGTGGTGCGGGTGAACGTGGCGTACATGTGCGGGCCGCCCACCAACAGGGCAACCATCCCATTGACAATATTGCGGCTCAGGTCGTCAACGGTCGTATGCAGCGAGCCTGCAACCGGGCCAAGCACCGTTTCCAGTTCCAGCAGCGCGAGATAGAACAGATAAGGCATCGTGACCAGCACGACGCTCAGCGTGATAAAGGTAAGGTCCCAGTCACGGCTGTACAGCCATGCCCGATTTTGCTGCGTGCGAACCCCGACTGTCGAGGCAGTTACACTCATCCTCTCTAACCCTCCAATATGGACATACATTATAAAATAGACCCAAGTTAACTTATCATATCGCGTCCGACCAAACTATGTCAACGCAAATAATTCACAAAGTTTTCATGAACGTTCACACCACTTACAGGCATATCGTGATAAAATGCTTGTGAAGTTCGAATGAACTCTCATCCCTATCCTCACCCCATGAAGGGCGCGGTTGACAAGATCCCCCATGATCACCCCAACCGCGCTTTTCACTTTTTTGCCTCGAAACCACCTCCGCTGCCGCTCAAGCCAAAGCGTGGTATCATCAGGGCATCGGCGATGTCCTTAGCCTGTCAGGGTGAGCTTTCACATGGATTCTCTGGTCAACTCGAAGAACGAAAAACCGACCGGTGGTTTTACTAGCGAATCCCATAAACCCGGCATCCGGATCTGCAGGACAAAGGGCAGTCTCTCCGAGCAAGACCTGGAAAAGTGGCGTGAGGAGTTAGAGGCATTTGTCAAGGACAACGCCTCGCGCGGTGCCTGCGGGATGTTGATCGACATCAGCGAAGCCGAGGCGCTCAACGTGGACGCGCTCGACGTGCTTCTGGAGCTGCTCGCCGACCCCGAAGACGTGATCAGGGAGACTACCCGCATGCGCTTTGCCCTGATCGGCGTGAAGCCCTTCGCTCAACGGTTCCTGCGCGAGGTGATGCCGCTCGAACCGGTGAAACACATCCGCGCACGCTTCTTTCACGAAGTAGCCGAAAAGGAAGCCCTGGCCTGGCTGTCTGCGATGGTGGAGTCGGCGGACGATTTGCCGGACGCCAAGGATTCGCCTGAGGAAACCCCTGTAGCCAAACGCGAGAAAAAAGAGCCGGCAAAAGAGAAAGAGGCCAAAAAGCCCTCCCCCACCCCGACCGCCTCAACCAAGCCCCAGCCTGAAAAAAAGACCTCCAATTCAGCGCTGAGAGATCGGATACTTGGAAACCGAAAGAAGCCCGATCAGGATGCGCCCGCCAAGCCTCCTGCCACTGAATAAACCCGCTTCCTGCACCAGGATTGATACTTACCGTCCCTGACGTTATACTTCTAGCCCGAAAACCATAGCTCAATACCCATCGCCTTCATAGCGATTTCGCGTCAGCCAGCCAAAGGGGGATGAATAATGGAGATGATAGCCACCCACCCAGAGCTTGATGCACTGGGTTTTCAAAACCTGAACATGGTCTATTGGCAGCTCCACACGCCGCAGCTCTACGAGCAGGCCATCCGGCGTCAGGAAGGGTTCGTCGCCCACCTCGGCCCGCTCGTCGTGCGCACTGGCGACCATACCGGACGGTCGCCCAGAGACCGGTTCATCGTCAGAGAGCCTGGCTCCGAACAGGATATCTGGTGGGGAGACATCAACCGCTCGATCGGCGAGGATCAATTCTCCGCACTCCACCAGAAGATACTCGCCTACTTCCAGGGCAAGAACGCATTTGTACAGAACTGCTTCGCCGGGGCGGATCCGGAGTACACCATGCCGATACGGGTGATCACCGAGACCGCCTGGCACAGTCTGTTCGCCCGCAACATGTTTGTCAGGGCAACGTCGGAGGAGATGGTCGATTTCGAGCCGGAATACACGCTCTTTCACGCTCCGAACTTCCACGCCCTTCCAGACATCGACGGGACCAACTCGGCAGCGTTCGTCCTCATCAACTTTAGTAAACGCCTGGTTCTCATTGGCGGCACGAGCTACGCAGGTGAAATCAAAAAATCGATCTTCAGCGTTCTGAACTACATCCTCCCGCGTCAAAACGTGCTGTCGATGCACTGCTCCGCCAACGAGGGCGACGACGGCGATGTGGTCTTGTTCTTTGGCCTGTCAGGAACCGGCAAGACCACCCTCTCCGCCGATTCTAAGCGCACGCTGATCGGCGATGACGAGCACGGTTGGTCGGACAACGGGGTGTTTAATTTCGAGGGAGGCTGTTACGCCAAAGTGATCAGCCTGTCACGCACGGGCGAGCCTGAGATATATGGGACGACCCGGCGCTTCGGGACCATCCTGGAGAACGTCTGGATGCACATGGACAGCCGCCGGTTAGACCTCGCCAACTCGTCCTTCACCGAAAACACGCGGGCGTCCTACCCGATCAGTCACATCCCAAACGCCACCCGGTCGGGCATGGGCGGGCACCCCAACCACGTCGTCTTTTTGACGGCGGACGCCTTTGGCGTCCTGCCCCCGATCAGCAAGCTCACCCCTGAGCAGGCGATGTATCACTTCATGAGCGGCTACACGGCCAAGGTCGCTGGCACGGAAAAGGGCGTTGGCTCGGAGCCACAGGCGACGTTTAGCGCCTGCTTTGGTGCCCCTTTCCTGCCCCTGCATCCCACCGTCTATGCCCGGCTGCTGGGCGAGAAGCTTGAGAAGCACCACGCCCAGGCCTGGCTGGTGAACACAGGATGGACAGGCGGGCCTTATGGGGTCGGCCAGCGGATGGAGTTAAGCCATACGAGAGCCATCGTTCACGCCATTCTCGACGGCGTACTCGACGAAGCGGAGACGAGAGTCGACCCCTTTTTCGGTCTGTACGTCCCCACCAGAGTCCCGATGGTGCCGGATGAGGTGCTCGACCCCCGCCAGACCTGGGAGAACCGTGAGGAGTACGACCTGAAAGCGAGGGAGCTTGCCGGTCGTTTCGTCGATAACTTCAAGCAGTATGAGGGTGAGGTGGCGGAGTCAACCATCGCGGCGGGGCCGCCCCAGTAGCCGTCCAACGCTGTCGATACAGAAAAGCAAAAAGCGGTGTGTGCGTGGTGTCACACCGCTTTTATATTTCACCCCGGCTGTCTATCAGGGTTAGCGCCAGGCTACCATTTCCCCAGCACCGCGATCGCCCCAAGCGCCAGCAGAGGCCCGATCACGAACCCCGGCCAGCCGATCAGCCGCCCGGCCAGATAGGCTGGCCCCGCCAGCCCCAGCCCCATATATCCCAGCACGCCCAGCGCCGGGGGCAGCCAGGCCGGGCGGGAGCGATACCCCAGTCGATGGAGTATCTTTTCAAACCACGAGCCGATGCTGACCACAGCCAGGATGAACGCAGCGAAGAAGGAGCTTACCAATAGGCTGCCCAGGAAGAACGGCGCGCGGATAATCCGAGCAATCCATTTCTTGGGTGGGTCAGCCTGGGCTGTGGTCGGTATTTCAGTTTTGTCTAAGGTCAATTTCAAGCTCCTGCCGCAGTGCATCCGCCGACGTCACCGGCAGGCGGCAGACATAATTATGGCACACATATGCCGTGGCCGCTCCATCGAGCTGCCTGCGATCTTCCAATAAGGGGATAAGCCTGGCCGGATCGGCTTCGTCAGTCTTCCGCATCGCAACGACCTGGTTGGGCCTGAATTCTTTGCGGATGACGTCCAGCAGGGCGCGCATATCCTCGGCCTGTGGGTCGCCCACCAGGGCGATTTCATGCGGCTGCCCAAGCGCAAAATCAAGCTGAGAAGCCAGGTAGCCGAAGGCGTTCGGATACGTCCCAATCGCGTCCGACAGGCGGTTGAGAACCCG
>JARRJX010000117.1:0-6205 GCA_037388645.1 Chloroflexota bacterium | reverse complement strand
GCAGCCATCCACTTTTCGGCGATCACCGCGCTGACCTGTCTGGACGACCTGGCCCAGGTCGAGGCCGGGCAGCGGGTGTTGATCAACGGCGCGTCGGGCGGGGTGGGGTCGCTGGCGGTGCAGATCGCCAGGCTGCTGGGGGCCGCCGAGGTGACGGGGGTGTGCGGAACCCAGAACGTGGAGATGGTGCGCGCGCTCGGCGCAGATGAGGTCGTCGATTACACCCAGGAGGATTTCACCCGGAGCGGGGCGCGCTACGACCTGATCTTCGACGCGGTGGCGAAGCGCTCATTCGCCGATTGCAGGCGCGCGCTGGCCGACGATGGGGTGTACGTCACGACCGCGTTCTCGCCGGGGCTGCTGCTCCAGCAGGTGTGGACTTCGCTGGGCGGGGGCCAACGGATGCTGACTCTGATCCCCGATCCGAAAGGGCCGCGCGAGCACGTCGCGGGCCGGTTTGAAGCATTCCTCGAAGCAGGGCAGTTGAGGCCGGTGATCGGGAGGTGCTATCCCTTGGGCGAGGTGCCGGACGCGCTGCGCTTCTACGAGACAGGCCACACCCAGGGGCGGCTCGTCATCACGATATAGGTTGATTCTTCAGACGTCCTGCACAATTTGAATAAGCTCGGCCAGCCGCCGTATCTCGAACGTGCTCGGCACGCCGTCGTGCGCCATGCCGCCGGGGTTGAACCAGCAGGTGTCGATCCCGTAGTCGTGACCGCCCTGAATGTCGGAGGTCAGGCTGTCGCCCACGATCAGCACCTCGCCCCTGGCCGGGTGGCCCATCCGCGCGAAGGCCGTGTCGAATATCTCCGGGGAGGGTTTGGCCGAGCCGACCTCCTCGGAGATGATCACGGCCTTGAAATACCCGCCCAGGCTCGATCTCGCCAGCCTGGGCCCCTGTACGTCCGTCAGGCCGTTGGTGATGGCCGCCAGGTCGACCTGGCCGTGCAGGGTTTTCACCGTGTCCTCGGCGTCTGCCATCAGGAAGCCGCTGTTCGCCAGGTGGATCAGGTAATTGGCGCTGAGAGCCGGAAGGTCGCACCGGGCGTCGATCGCCTCGAACAGCAGCTCGAAGCGCTGCAGCCTGAGCCTGGCCTGATCGATCGCCCCTTTCTCAAAGTCGAGCCACAGCCCGTGGTTGATCTCGTGGTAGAGCGGCAGATAGGACTCCTGGTAGGGAATCCCCATTTGCTCGAACGCGCTGCGTAAGGCGTTCTGCTCGGCCCTGTCATAGTCGAACAGGGTGCCGTCCAGGTCAAACAGCAGCCATTTGTAAGGCATAAGTGAGTCGTCTCCAGGTAACGTGAAAAATCAAGAGCCGGGGCGGGCTCAGCCGCGCCCACGCAGGGTCGGGTCGAGCGCGTCGCGCAGCCCGTCGCCGAAGAAGTTGAAGGCCAGCATTGTGACCGTGATCGCCAGCGCGGGGAAGACCGCCAGGTGGGGGTCGGCGCGCATCGCCCGCCAGCCGTCGGCCAGCATCCCGCCCCAGCTCGGCACCGGGTTCTTCACGCCCAGGCCGATGAAGCTCAGCGTCGATTCGGTCAGGATCAGGCTGGGGATCGAGAGGGTGAGGGCGACGATGATCGGGCCGAGGCTGTTGGGGATCAGGTAGCGCGTGATGATCCGCACCGGCTTCGCGCCCAGCGCCCGCGCCGCCACCACGAAGTCCTGCTCGCGCAGGCTGAGGAACTGCCCGCGCACCAGCCGGGCCATCCCCGGCCAGCTCACCAGCCCGATCGCGGCAAACAGCCCGACCATGATCAGGCCGGTGCCGGAGTTGGGGGGGATGACCAGCATCGTCAGGATGATGAACAGGAGCATCGGGAAGCCGTACATCACGTCGACGAAGCGCATCATCAGGTCGTCCACCCAGCCGCCCAGGTAGCCGGAGACCGCCCCATAGGTCAGGCCAATCGCCATCGAGGTGAGCGCGCCGACGAAGGCCACGCCCAGCGACACCCGCCCGCCGTAGATGATCCGGGTGAGCACGTCGCGCCCCAGCGGGTCGGTGCCGAAGGGGTGCTCGATCGAGGGCGCGGCGCGCGTGTGGTCGAAGTCGGGCGCGTCGCGCTCGTAGGGAGTCACCAGCGGCGCGAAGGTGGCGGCCAGCGTGATCAGCAGGATGTACAGCCCGGCGATCACGGCCACCCGGTTGCGCAGCAGGCGTCGCCACGCCTCGCGCCACAGGCCGGTCGGGGCATCGGGCAGGTCGTCCCCGGCCCCTTCCCTGGCGGGTGCCAGTCGGCTCTCCATCGTCTCAGTCAAACCGGATTCGCGGGTCGAGGAAGCCGTAGGTGATGTCCACCGCCAGGTTGGCGAGGACCAGCACCACCGAATACAGCAGGATGGCGGCCATGATCAGCGAATAGTCGCGGTCGAACACCGCCGTGACGAAGAACCTGCCGATTCCCGGAATCGCAAAGACGTGCTCGACCAGGAAGGTGCCGGTCAGCCAGGCGGCCAGCAGCGGGCCGAGCACGGTCACCACCGGGATCAGCGCATTGCGCAGGGCGTGACGGAACAGCACCGCGTTCTCGCGCAGGCCCTTGGCGCGGGCGGTGCGCACGTAGTCCGCCCCAAGCGTCTCCAGCAGGCTGGCGCGGGTCAGCCGGGCGATGAACGCCATCCCCCCCGTCCCCAGGGTGACGACGGGCAGGATCGTCTGCTTCCAGTTGTCTCCCCAGCCGTAGACGGGCAGCCAGCCCAGGCCGAGCGCGAAGATCAGGATCAGCATCAGGCCCAGTACGAAGTTGGGGATCGAGATGCCCAGCGTCGCGGCGAGCGTCGCGGCGTAGTCGGGCAGCCTGTTGCGGTAGGCCGCTGCGATCACCCCCAGCGGTATCCCCACCAGCACGGCCAGCGTGAAGGATAACAGCCCCACCTGGGCGGACACGGTCACCGGGACGTGCAGCGGGTCCGCCCAGAAGTTGGTGCCGAACATCAGCTCGTTGACCGAGAAGTCTTTCTGGCGGAGCGAGGGGCCTAAGTCGAAGCGGGTCAGCAGGCCGGTCATGTAGGTGAGGTACTGCTCGACCGGGGGGCGGTCGAGGCCGTACTGCGCCTCCAGCTTGGCCTGCACTTCCGGGGAGCGCGGACGACCCCCGGCGTCGGCGCTGAACGGGCCGCCCGGCACCAACTGCATGAAGGTGAAGGTCACCACCGAGACCAGGAACAGGACGATGATCGACCGCAAGAGCCGGTTAACGATGAATGCCAGCATGGCAACCTCCGGTCACGCCCTGTGCGGCTGGGATCGGTCGCATGGCGGGCGGACGTCCCCCTTTCTCCCCTGTGTGGTTGGCTGCGCGGGCCGGTGAGCGGTGGCAGAAGGTGGCTTAGAAACCACCGCCGCCGATCACGTTGCATTCCTCAAGCGTATCCAGGTAGGTGGCCCACTCGGTGTTGACCGTCTCGACGGTGATCCCCAGGTTCGTTTCCCACATCGCCTCGACGGCCTCCAGAATCTGCTGGTTGCTTCCGCCCGTATCATACCACAGCTCGACCACGATCTCGCCGGGGTCGGTGATGCCCGCCTCGTCCATGTACGCCTGGAGGTAGCCCTGCGCCGCCTCCACGTCGAAGGGCAGGCCGGTCGCGTCGCCCTGGTAGCCGGGGATCTCCGGCGGGATCACGCCGTACGCCTCGACCCGCCAGGGGGTCTGAATGACGTCGTCCAGGATGGTGCGCCGGTCGACCGCGCTGATCAGCGCCTTGCGGAAGTTGAGGTTGTCGGTGTGCGGGGCGCTGGTGTTCAGGCCCAGGTAGTACAGGCCGGGGTTGGGCAGGCGGACGAAGTTGTCGGTCTCGACCAGGCGCGGGATGTCGTCGGCGGGGTAGCCGCCGCCCACTGCGCTGGTCATGTCGACCTCGCCCGCCTCGAAGGCGGCCAGCGAGGTGGCTGGCTCGGCCATGATCGGCAGCTCGATCCGCTCGATAGCCACGTTCTCGGCGTTCCAGTAGCTGTCGTTCTTGACCAGCACGGCCCGGTCGCCCGGCTCGTTCTCGGCGAGCACGTACGCGCCGTTGCTGACGATGTTGCCGGGGCGCAGCCAGTCCTCGCCGTACCGCTCGATCAGGTCGAGGCGGACGGGGCGGAAGGTCTGGAAGGCCAGGATGCTCTCGAAGTACGAGCGCGGCTCGGACAGGGTGAACTGGAGGGTGTGGTCGTCGAGGGCGGTGATCGAATCCAGCGTGTCGCTCTCACCGGCGTTGTACGCCTCAGCGCCCACCATGTCGAACATCACGTAGGCGTAATCGTTCGCCATGTCCGGGCTGAGCAGGCGCTTCACCCCGTCCACGAAGTGCTGGGCCAGCACCGGCTCCCCGTCCGACCAGACCGCGTCCTCGCGCAGGTGCACGGTATAGACCGTGCCGTCCTCGGACACCTCGTAACCGGTGGCCGCCTGCGGAACGGTGGTGCCTTCCGGCGTGAAGGCGTAAGGGGTGTCCAATAGCTGCTCGATCACGAAGTTGGAGGCCGTGTCGGTGGCTGCGTTGGGGTCGAGCGTGGGGATGGCCGACCCAAGCGGCGCGACCAGGGTGGTCTTGCCGCTGGTGAAGTGCCACGCCGCCACGTCCGGCGCGCCGAACGGCGGGTAGAAGAAGTCCAGGTCGGTCGAGACGACGTTGGTGCGGTCGAAGAAATACAGGGGCAGCACGGCGGCTTCATCCGACACCAGGATGTCCTCGGCCTGCTGCCAGGTCGCGGTGCGGCGCGCGGGGTCGGTGTCGCGGTAGGCGTCGGCCACCAGCGCCTCGAAGTCGGCGGCCAGCGCCGGGTTGTCCCGCTGCCAGAAAGTGTACTGGAAATCGGAGGTCGGCCCGAACACGGTGTCGACCATGTTACCGGCATCGGCCCAGTCCATGAACCAGGTCATGCGGTAGGCGTTGTAGGTGCACTGGTCGGCCTCGGCCTGGGCAGTCTCGTCGGCGGCGGGGGCCGCGCAGGCCCCCACAAGCGCGGCAGTTACCAGCAGTGCGGCGGTCACCAGCAGCCCGCCAGGGATAGACGGTCGTTTTGCCATTGGAATTCCTCCTCCTTCGAAGACAGCGATGTTCCCTCACAGCACGTGTGCCCGGCTCTCCTGATAGTGGCCGTCCTCCTCGACGGCGAAGCACGAGACCAGGTGGCCCGGCTCGCACTCAAAAAGGGCCGGTTCCTCCTGGCGGCAGTATTCGCGGGCCAGCGGGCAGCGCGTGTTGAACTTACAGCCCTCCGTCGGGTGGGCCGGGTTTGGCAGCTCACCCTCCAGGATGATCCGCTGGCGCTGCGCCTCGGCCACCGGGTCGGGCACCGGGACGGCGGACAGCAGCGCCCTGGTGTAGGGGTGCTGGGGGTTGGTGTAGAGCTGCTCGGACTCGGCCACCTCGACCACCTTGCCCAGGTACATCACCGCCACCCGGTCGCAGATGTGGCGCACCATGCCCAGGTCGTGCGTCACGAACAGGTAGGTCAGGCCAAGCTCGTCCTGGAGCGCTTCGAGCAGGTTGACGATCTGGGCTTGGATCGAGACGTCCAGGGCCGAGATCGGCTCGTCGGCCACGATGAAGGACGGGTTGAGCGCCAGGGCGCGGGCCACGCCGATCCGCTGGCGCTGCCCCCCGGAGAACTCGTGCGGGAAGCGGTTGGCGGCGCGCGCGTCCAGTCCCACCCGCTCAAGCAGCCCCTCGACGATCGTCCGCCGCTCGCGGCCCTGGGCCACGTCGTGGATGGCGAGCGGCTCGCCGACGATCGTGCCGACCGTCATCCGCGCGTTGAGCGAGGAGTACGGGTCCTGGAAGACGATCTGCATCCGGCGGCGCGCCGCGCGCAGCTCGGCGGCGCTCAGCGTCGCCAGGTTGGCCCCCTCGAAAAACACCTCTCCTCCGGTCGGCTCGTACAACTGGATGATCGTGCGGCCCAGCGTGGTCTTTCCGCACCCGCTCTCGCCCACCAGCCCCAGCGTCTCGCCCCGGTAAATCTCCAGCGAGACGCCGTCCACCGCCCGCACCTGCCCCACGGTCCGGCGCAGCAGCCCGTGGGAGGTGGGGAAGTATTTCTTGAGGTCGTTGACCCGGACGAGGACCTCCCCGCGATCCTCTTCGTGGCTCATCGGGCGGCCTCGCTCGGCGCGGCGGCCTGAATCGGCGAGGTGCTGCGCACGTCAACCCAGCAGGCCAGCCGCCGCTCCGGCGCGATCTCGGTCAGCGCCGGGTTTTCGGC
>JARRJX010000116.1:0-7872 GCA_037388645.1 Chloroflexota bacterium | reverse complement strand
AAGCTCAGCTTCATGGAAGCCGCTTTCGGTACGGAAACGCACATTGATGTGAATAAGAGAGTCAGGCGCTGCTCCAGATCATCCAGGTCATGATTGGTGGTGATCACGGTGGGCAGGTTGGCGTTGTAGCGGTGGTTCAACACCTGGTAGAGCTTCTCCACCGCCCAGGGAGTGGGGCTTTCGATGCCCAGGTCGTCGAGGATCAGGAGCGGGGTGTTACGGACTTCCTCGAAACGGGTGTCGTAGCCTTCCTCGTCGTCGCCAACTGGCCCAAACGCACTGCGCAGGTGGTCGAGCAGGTCGGGCGCGGTGACGAACAGCACCCTGTTGCCCGCCGCGATCTGGGCGTTGGCGATGGCGGCGGCGAGGTGGGTTTTACCGCAGCCATAGCCCCCGGTGATGATCAGCCAGCCCCGCGGGCGGCGGGCAAACTCCTCCACCCGCCGGTAAACCCGCTTAAGCTCGTCCTGCTGCCAGACGCGCAGACTGGGCAACTCAAGGTCGAAGGTCGCCAGAGTCTTGTCGGCCAGGTATTCCAGCCCGCCCAACTGGCGCAGGTGCTCCTGCCGGCGCGCTTCCACCTGCGCCTGGCGGCATTCGCAGTCGAACACGCGCCCAAACTGGGGGTCGTCCTCCGGGACGTTGTAGCTGACATAGCCAAGCCCCCCGCAGATCGGGCAGTTGGGGTCGCCTGCGCCGTAGTGTTTGTCTGAATGGGTCATGGGTTATTGGTCTATCTGCCTGCCATACTTGCCGCTGAGATAACGCCGCCAATCCTGATCAGCTTCGTCTTCGCCCGCGCCGCCTTCCGCCGCCCGGCGGCGCAGGATGCCCTCGACATAGGCCAGGCTGCGCTTGTTGCGGGCGACGGCGACCTCAATCGCCTCCTCGATCCAGTCTTCCGGGTAAGTCGCCTCGAGATCGCGCAGGCTGTCGGCGATGAGCGGGGTGAGCGGGCCGATATTCTGCTCGTAGAGCGTGAACAGGTTGGGGCGCTCGATAGTCAGGTCGAACAAGCGGTCGGGGCCGCCTTCGGGCTGCCACTTCCCCTGCTCTAACCCCTCGACCGCCGCCCGCCCGCGCGCGGTGTTCATCAGATAGAGGCTTTCCTCCTGCCCGCCCCGGCTCAGGCGCGCGTGGAGCAGCGTGCCACGGGCGACCGCCCGCTCCAGGCCATCGGCGAGGGCGGCGCGGCGCTCGCTATCGCGCGTGCCCAGCCCGCTCAAGAAGGCGTCGTCGCCCCGAATCTCGCGCTCCCACAGATAGGGCACACCGCCCTCTTTCTGCTGCAAGCGCCAGATGCAGTACAGGGTGACCTTCAACTCGGCCAGGCTGTCGATCTGCGGGAGAAGCTCGCTGAAAAACAGGCCGGGGACTTTGACCAGCCGCCCCTTCTGTGGGAATCCGCCAAAACCGATCATATCTCGTCCAGGTTGGTGTCTCGCCGCACCGCGTCGCGGAACAGGGTCAGCTCTGGGATGAACACGAGGTCGACCTGGCCGGTCGGCCCGTTGCGGTGCTTGGCGATGTGAATCTCGGTGCGGTCGCCGTCGGGGGTCTCCTTGTTGTAGTACGCATCGCGGTAGATGAAGATCACCACGTCGCTGTCCTGCTCGATGCTGCCCGATTCGCGCAGGTCGGAGAGCATCGGGCGCTTGTCGTTGCGCTGCTCGACCGCGCGGGAAAGCTGGGCGGCGGCCACGAGCGGCACGTTCAACTCGCGCGCCAACTGCTTGAGCGAGCGCGAGATGTAAGAGATCTCCTGCACGCGGTTGTCGTTGCGGAAGGGGGTGGTCATCAACTGCAAATAGTCGACCATGATCAGGTCAAGCCCGTATTCCAGGAACAGGCGGCGCGCCTTCGAGCGCAGCTCCTGCGTGCTGAGCGCCGGGGTGTCGTCCAGGTAGATCGGCAGCGAACTGATGTGCTCGGCGGCCTTGACGAACTCCGCCATGTCGCGCTCATCGAGGGTGCCCTCGCGCAGGCGGTGGGACGGGATACGCGTCTCGCTGCTGATGAAGCGCTGCACCAACTGCTCGTTGCTCATCTCCAGGCTGAACAGGGCGACGCGCTGCTGGTGGCGGGCCGCGTTCAGCATGATGCTGTTCAACATGCTCGACTTGCCCATGCCGGGCCGCGCGGCGATGATCAGCAGGTCGGAGCGCTGCATGCCGCCCAGCATGCTGTCCAGGTCGACAAAGCCGGTGGGCACGCCCATCACCATCTCCTGATGCCGCATCAGGTTGGTGATGTGGTCGAAGTAATCGCTGATCACCTCGCTGACCGGCACCAGATCGCGCTGTAAGCGCTGCTCGGTCACCTCGAAGATAGCCTGCTCCGCCCGGTTGACCACTTCGTTGATGTCTGTTTCCTCGGAATGGGCGGCGCGGGCGACCTCCCCGGCGGCGTCGAGCAGGCGGCGGCGCAGCGACATCCGCTCGACGATGCGCCCGTAGCCTTCCACGTTCAGGGAGGAGGGGGTCTTGTTGACCAGGCTGAGGATATAGGCGGCCCCACCGACTTCGGTGAGGCGGCCAGACAGCTCCAGCTCGTTGGTGACGGTCAGATAATCCAGCGGGTCGCGGCGGTCGTGCAGGGTGACGATGGCCTCGTAGACCCAGCCGTTGCGCACGATGAAAAAGTCCACCGGGGAGAGGAAGGGCAGCACCTCCAGCAGGGCATCGGGGTTGATCAGGATCGACCCCAGCACGGCCTCTTCGGCTTCGACGCTGTGAGGGGCCAGCGTATCGGTGCGTAAATCAGACGTTGATTCGGCCATATTATCTACTGTACATCATAAACCAACGGGGCGCTGCTGACGCCCCGTGTGGAGAAGAGGAAAATGGTCTATCAAAATGCGCACAACGATGCGGCGTGGGCCGCCGGGCGGGAGATCGGGTCTGTCTTTCAACGTTCGCCGCGCGCTCGGCGAACAGGCTCAGTCGTACTGATCCTCCAGGTCGTCGAGGTCAAGGGTATCCAGGAAGTCTTTGAAGGCATCGAGGTTCTCGTCGGTGCTCTCCACCGGCTCGATAGCGCCCCCTTCGCCGCCCTTCACCGCTTCCTCCGGGGCAATGTCGTCCTCCGGCTCGATACCGGCCCGCTCCATGACCGAAGTCGCGACGAAGATCGGCACTTTGAGGCGGACGGCCAGCGCAATGGAGTCGCTGGGGCGGGCGTCGATCTCGATTGCCTCGTTACCCACGTTGATCTTCAGCGTGGCGTAGAACACGTCGTTGCGTAACTCGGTGACGACGACGTGCTCCAGCTCCCCGCCCATCTTCATGATCACCGTCTTGAGCAGGTCGTGGGTGAGGGGGCGCGTCACCTCCATGCCTTGCAGCTCCACCCGGATCGCCTCCGCTTCAAAAGGGCCGATCCAGATCGGCAGGTACCGATCGCTCTCCTGATCTTTGAGCACGACCACCCGATCCTGGGACATCAGGCTGACGCGAATACTATCGATTTCGACTCTGATTAAATCCACCCTTGCCGCCTCCGCTGAGGACGCTGCGCGCCGTTCCTGGGCCAACGAATCTGCCAACCAGACGGGCCAGCGTTACGTTTCGGTAATTCAGTTGGTTGATTATAGCACAGCCCCTCGAAAAAGGGGCGATCCCTGCCCCGGCTGCTCCCCACCGGACGGGGGCGCTATCTCAGGGCATCGGCCACACGCCTGAGCCGGGTGGCGGCCTCGTCGGCGACCGCGCGCAGCGCCGGGTTCTCGAACAGATCGGCCACGCTCATCATCGACACCGGATTCGCGATCAACACCCGGCTGCCCGTCCCGCACTGCTCGACCGTCACATTGCAGGGCAGCATCACGCCGACGGTCGGCTCGCTCAACAGCGCCCGGTGCGCCAGCGGCGGGTTGCAGGCCCCCAGGATCACATAGGGCCGGAAATCCTCGCCCAGCCGATCTTTGATGGTGGCCTTCACGTCAATCCGGGTGATGACGCCGAATCCCTCGTCTTTGAGCGCGGCGGTGACTCTGTCGACCGCCTCGTCGTAGCCCTCGTCCAACAACACTTCAAAAGCAAATGGTTCCATCATCCTCTCCCCAGATACGCAGACGTGATTGTCTTGAGAGGTGGCCGAAGCCCACATCCGGTCGGAAGCCTACTTCCGGTCGGAAGCTTACTTCCGGTCGTAGTAGATGCTCTTGGCCGTGACCGAGAGCGGCACCCCCATGACATAGTCCCAATCGACCAGCCCCATATAACGGGCGACGGCCCCGATCCGGTACATGATGCGGTTGTCGACGTTGAACAGGCTGGCCGTCTTCACCGCCGAGCCAAGCGCGATGCCCATGTCGAGCATCTTGTGGGCGCAGATCGGCCCGGCAAACTCTCCGTCCACGCGCTCCGCCGCCTCCAGCGCGCTGCAATCCGGGTAGCCACACGCCCCGCAATCCAACCCCAGCGTGGGCGGGTTGGCCTCGATGCCGATCAACACAACCGCCGCCGAATTGAGGACATTCGCGCCGTCGCGGTCGAAGCTCTTTTTCTGCGTACGCTTGCCATACGCCGCCATCGCCTCGCCCAACTCTCTCACCGAATCGCCGGTCAGGATCATCGTGCGGATGTGATCCTGCCCACCGGCCTTGGGGGCGGTGGTGGCCGCGATAACCATCATCTGGGCGACCGTCTCAACGCCATTCTGAACTGCCGTCTCGATCATTGTTTGCCTGCCTTTATGCTGGATTGAAGAATCAATGGCTGACGTTGAACTGCCGACCTATGGCAGTCGGGGCCGGGCTATTCCCGCAGCACCTCGATAGTGATCCGATCGCTGGCCGCCGTGTTCCCGGCGGTGTCGTAGGCGCGGAGCTGGATGGTGTGCGTCCCGGCCTCGTTGATGATCCAGCGCTCGTTGAAGGGCGCGACCGTGCTGGTCGCGATCAACTGCTCGTCCACGTAAAACTCGACCCTATCCATCGAGATGTTATCCGAGACGAAGGGCTGCATGGTCACAAACTCGTCCGCGAAGGTGTACTGCTGCCCATCCTGCGGGTAACCAAGCTCAATGGAGGGTGGGATATTATCCACGGTGACCTGGATGGTGAACTCGTTGAGGGCGTTGCTGCCCTGGACGATCGCCAGCTGCAGGCTGTACAGCCCGTCCAAGGGGCGCGTGTCCCAGATGCCCAGGTCGTCATCGTAACGCGACGTGTAGCTGTTCTGCCCGATCTGCGTCCAGTTATCCGGGTTCAGCCCCTCGCCATAGTCCAGGCGGTAATACTGGAAATTCGGGTCGCGGGCGTTCCCGTGGATGGTGATCGCGCCCCGCACCAGGGAGAACGGGGCCGGATCGGTAATCGCCACGTCCCCATACGCCTCCGGGGCGGGCACGGTGTCGTATTCGGTCGGCGGCTGGGGGATGCCCGCCTCGCGGATCCAGTCCGCCGCTTCGGGGGGCAGCACCATAAACACCTGCTCCTCAACCAGGTCTGGCGGGGTATAGACCGTCGCCAGCAGGCCGCTCTCCTTGTTGATCGAGAAGGGCTGGTAAACCGTGTCAAAGTTCACGGGCTCGGTGCCCTGCCGGAATATCTCCTGGCGCGTCGGGCAGTAAGGCGTGGGCAGCAGCCCGGAGGTCTCACAGACGGTCATCTGGACAATGTCGGCGGGGCGCTCCCAACCCTGCACGTGGAGATCGCGGTTGGCGTATTCCATGATCGCGTGCCAGATCGGGGCCGCCCCGGTGATGGCGGGCATGTCGACCATCGCCGAGTTATCGGTGTTGCCCACCCACACGCCGGTCACTATCTGGGGCGTATAGCCGACCGTCCAGTTATCCCGGTAGTCGTTGGTCGTGCCGGTCTTGACCGCCGATTCGCGACTCAACAGGAGGGCGCTGTCCGTCCCCACGCTGGGACGGCGCGCCTCGTCGTCGGACAGGATATCGGTATTCCCAGAGGATGTTCCCTTCCCGGTCTTCGATGCGCAAGATCAAGGTCGGGTCGAGCGTGCGGAAGCCAGGGCGGCGCAGCTCCTGCGGGGTGGGACGCCCGCGCATCTGGCCCAGGTTGGCGAAGGTGGAATAGGCGTAGGTCATGTCGTAGAGAGTGACCTCGCCCCCGCCCAGAGTCAGCGACAGGCCGTAGTAATCCAGCCCACGATCCAGGGTGTTGATCCCCATCGCATGGGCGATCCGGATCACGTTGTCGATGCCCACCCAGTCCAACACCTCCACCGCCGGGACGTTATACGAGTTCGCCAGGGCGCTGCGTATGCTCTGCGGCCCGTGATACTGCCGGTCGAAGTTCTCCGGCACGTAGGGCTGGTTGCTGCCCTGGTCGAAGGCGGTGCGCACGTCCAGGGTCATGGTGGCCGGGGTGTAGCCTTGCTCGAAGGCGGTGACATAGGTGAAGGGCTTGATGGCCGAGCCGGGCTGGCGCGCCGCCAGCGCCACGTTGAAATTGCCGTCAATCGCTTCGTCGTAATAGTCGAGGCTGCCCAGCATCGCCAGCACCTCGCCCGTCAGCGGGTTGATCACCACGGCGGAGGCGTTGCTCACCTGGTGGTCGACCCCCTGGTCGCCCACCGGAAGGGCGGGGAGATACTGCGCGGCGGTGCAGTCCGAGTCATCGGAGGCCGCGACGACCGTGCTGGGGTCTCCCCCGGCAAGCCGCGCGACGTGCGAGCGGGCGGAACATTCGACCTGGAGGAACAGGTCGTAGTCCAGGGTGGTGTAGATCACCAGCCCGCCCTCGCGGTACATCCGGTCTGCGCCGACGATATCTTCCACCTGCTTGCGGGCGGCGATGGAAAAATGAGGGGCGAGCAGGTTGAAGCGCTGTTCGGGCGGCTTGATCTCCAGGGGGGTCTCAAAGGCGATGTCCGCCTCTTCCTGGCTGATGTACCCCGCCTGAACCATCGCGTCTAACACGACCCGCTGGCGCTCCTTGGCGAGGTCGAAGTTGTCAATAGGGTTCAGGCCCGGCGACTGGGGGATGGCAGCCAGCATCGCCGACTCGGCCAGCGACAGCTCCCCCACCGATTTGCCAAAGTAGACCTGCGCGCCCGCCTCGACCCCGTAGGCCAGGTTCCCGTAGAAGTTGGTGTTGAGATACCACTCCAGAATTTGATCTTTACTGTATTCTTCGCTGATGCGGATGGCGAGGATCAACTCCTTGATCTTCCGCTCAAAAGAGACCTGAGTCCGCTCCTCCGGCTCGATCAGGACGTTCTTGACCAACTGCTGGGTGATGGACGAGCCGCCCTGTATCTCGCTGCTGGTCAAGTTGCTCCACAAGGCGCGCAGGATGCCTTCCAGATCGTAGCCGGGGTTCTCGTAAAAGGTCTTGTCTTCGATGGCAATCGTCGCTTGGCGCAGGCGCAGGGGGATATCGGGCAGCTCCGCCCAGATTCGGTCGCCGCCAAGAGGGTCGATCACCTCGTAGAGTAAATGCTCGCCCGTCCGGTCGTAAAGGCGGGAGTTGGCGAATTCCCGCTCGACCTGCGTGATCGCGCCCGGCTCAGGCAACTGCTGGGCATAGAAAGCATACACACTGGCGATGGTGCCCACCCCGGCCAGCGCGCCGAGCAGGTTCAGCCCCAGAAAGCTGATGGCGGCGATGAGCAGCCAGCGCATCGCGCCCCGGATACCCGATCGGGGATGGGCGCGGCGGGCACGTCTTCGGCGGATTAATCGACGGGTAGCGCTCAAGGAAGATGCTCCCTGATAAACCAGCGTGCGTTAAGACTGTTGTCGAAGTGACTGAGCGCAGTTTAACTGCGGTAATTCGGTTCGGCAAGTCAAAGGCCGCCCTTCAACACCATCCGGGAGCCGCCCCCAAAGGCCGGAGGGCTTCCTGGAAACGGGAGAGAAGCGCCCCCTTACATTTGACTGCTACTATACCCTTGACTC
>JARRJX010000115.1:0-6240 GCA_037388645.1 Chloroflexota bacterium | reverse complement strand
CCGATCGCGTAGAGCGCCGTCGATGCCGCCTTCCGGACGTTGTCCCTGGGGTCGCCCAGCGCCTCTACCAGTTCGGCTGTTGCCCGCCCGCCGATCTGCCCTAACGCCTGGGCCGCCCGCCACCGTTCGTGAGTCTCCTCACCGCTCAGCGCCCCGACCAGGTACGGCAGCGCGGCCTCACCCCCCAGGCGAGGCTCCGCCCCGCTGCGAGTGGGCTTGGTAGCGCCGCCCAGCGACGGCAGGTTAGCGCGCTCTTTTGAATGCTTCGTCCTTGCCAAAGGATCACCTGAATGTCTATCCGTAAATCGTCGAGGCCGCGCCCTCTCACGCCGATCCGAAATGAGCGTCGATGGAACATCGGGGCGAATTTACGGATAGGTTCTAAACGTTGTTCCGCCAGGCGTCGAGCACGGCCAGGGCGTGCGGCGTCCCGATCCGTTCCAGCGAGCGCGCGGCCAGCTCACGCACCTTCTGATCGTCGTCGCCCAGCGCGGCGTGCAGGCCGGGCACCGCCTCGCCGTCGCCGATGTTGCCCAGCACCACCGCCGCCATCCGCCGCACGCCGACCCGCTCGGTCTCAAGCGTTTCCAGCAGCCCCCGCACGGCAGCCGAGCCGCCGATCCGCCCCAGCGATTGGGCCGCCAGGCTGGAGGCCATGAAATACTCCTGCGGGTCGTCCGAGCGCATCACCTCCAGCAGCGTATCAACCGCGTGAGGGTGCCCGATCTCCCCGAAGACCCGGATCGTGCTCAGCCGGGCCGCCCCGCTGATCCGCTCGAACTGCTCGACCAGCACCGGGACGATTTCCTCCCCCGCGTCCACCAGCATCTGGTAGGCCGCGTTCCGAATCAGCTCGTCGTAGCTGTTCAGGTCGATCAACATCTCTACCACGTCAAATTCAACCATATCCATAGTGTCCCAAACATCCTGTCGCCCATCGTCCTGATAAGAGTACGGTTTTCTCAATCGAGAAGCAAACTTTTCCCCCAAAAGCCCCGATCAGGGGAACAGCAGCACTTCCACCAGAGTATCCGCCTCCAGCCCGGTCTTGTCGAGCGGCACCTTGAGCAGCCCGTCCGCCTGCACCAGCGTGAAGATCAGGTTGCTCTTAAAGAAGATCGGCTCCGCCCACAGGTCACCGTCCCGCTCGATCAGTTTGGTCGGCACGTAGTCCTCCCGCCCGGCCACGCTGGCGACGTTGGTTGCCAGCCGCGCCCGTAGCGTGAAGCGGCGGGGCGGCGTCGTCCCGCCCAGCCGGTACACCACCGGCAGCCCGACCAGCATGAACTGCACGAACGCGCTGACCGGGTTGCCGGGCAGCCCCATCAGGGGCCGCTCCCCGCTCATCGCCAGGATCGTCGGCTTGCCGGGTTTGGTCGCGATGCCGTGCACCAGCACGCCCGGCCCGCCCAGCTCGTCGAACACCCTGGCCGTCATGTCCCGTACCGACACCGAGCTTCCCGCGGAGAGCACTAGCATGTCGGCTCCCTCGTCCAGCGCCCGCCGCGCCCGGCCCAGGAGCCGCTCGTAATCGTCCGGCAAAATGCCCCCGCGCAGCGCGATCCCGCCCGCCTGCTCGACCAGCGCGCCGACCGTGTAGCTGTTGATGTCCCGCACCTGGCCGGGGCGTGTCGACTGGTCGGGGGGGATCACCTCGTCGCCTGTCGCAAAGATCGCCACCCTCGGCTGGCGGGCCACCCGCAGCCGCGTGATCCCCACCGCCAGCAGCCCGCCCACGTCCTGGGCGCGCAGCCGGTGCCCGGCGGGCAGGATCAGGTCGCCCGGCGCGATGTCCTCGCCGACCTGGATCACGTTCTCGCCAGGCGCGACCCGCCCCAAGATCTCGACCTCGTCCTCCCTGGCCCGCTGGGTGTGCTCGACCATCACCACCGCATCCGCCCCCTCCGGCACCATCCCGCCGGTGTGCACGATTGCCGTCGTCGACGGCTCGACCTTCAGGTCGGTCTCCCGCCCCATTGCCACCTCGCCGATCAGCGTCAGGTAGGCGGGCAGCGTGCCGCTCGCCCCAAAGGTGTCCCTGGCCTGCACCGCGTAGCCGTCCACCGTGCTGCGCCGGAAATCGGGCAGCACCTGCGAGGAGGTCGCGTCCTCGGCCAGCACCCGGCCCACCGCATCATAGGTGGGCACCTCTTCGACCTCGCCAAGCGGCTGCACCCTCTCCAGGATTCGCGCGCGGGCATCTTCGGGCGGTACCAGCGTAAAGAATTCGGTCATCGATCCATTTCCTGGGTTGTGATTTCTCTGGTTGTAGCTCCTGCGAGCGCCAAACACCCGATGATTCTATACCATGAATCGCCGGACAAACATCATGACTATACCATTTTCCTATTTCGGACTGCGCCATCCTGGATTATGATGAAAAAGGTCACCGGTATCGATCAGGGCAAGTCTGGCACCACGCCGCCAGGCCAGGTGGGAATTGACTATGCGGGACTACATTCTCGTCGTCGACGATGATCCAGACGTTCGGAGTCTGGTTGTCAACATGCTCAAAATGATGGGCATGGAAGGGCGTAAAGCCATCAACGGCGAACACGCTTTGAAGCTCATCGACGAGCACCCCCCCAAAGTGATCGTCCTCGACCTGATCATGCCCGTGATGGACGGCTTCCTCACGCTCACCAAGCTGCAAACCAGCCAGCGCAGCCGCCACATCCCCATCATCCTGATGTCCGGACTGTCCGGCAATGAGAACCACGTCAAGAAGCTGCCGGGCGTGATCGGCGTCATGCCCAAGAGCCAGTTCTCCATCGACGACTTCCAGCTACTGCTGACCCAGGCGGGCATCGCCAGGCAGCGCTAAGCGGTTCTGGCCCCAATGCCATTCGGTTAGCGGCGGCGGCCTACTCGACCAGTCTCACCGGCGAAAAGACAAATTCCTCCCGGCCATCCCCAGCCGCCCCCTCCAGCCATTCCAGCAGGCGGGCGGTGTTTTTGCGCAGGTCTTCCACGTCCACTCCCTGGCAGACGTCCGGCAGGACGTTCAGCCATTGCAGGCTGCGTAGGGCCATCTTGCGCGCGCCGCGCAGGTTGCCCCGCTCGGCCTGGAAATAGGCGATGCCCACCTGGAGGATCGCCTGGTACAGGTTGCGGATCGGCCCCTCCTCCGCCATCCAGAGCGCCTCGAACAGGTCGTGTTGGTGGTAAAACGCCCCCTGGTTGAACAGCACGATCGCTTCCCTCGCCTGGGGTGGAAGCGGCTCGCCGCAGCCCGCCTCGATCTGCCGCGCCTCCCCCTCGGATTGAACCCTGGCGTGGCGCTTGAGCACGTCGGGCAGGCTCGCTTCAAGCTCCCCCGGCCCGATCACGAAATCGACCCCGGCCAGGAAAGCCGCCTCGACCTGCGCCGGGTCGTCCGCCACCAGCACGACCGGGATGCGGCGTGTCGCCGGGCTGGCCTTGGGGGTGGTCACCCACCAGCGCCACTCAGGCGCGTCTCCGTCCACCACGATCAGCGCGGCCTGCTCGCCCGCCAGCCGCCTTACGAATCCGGCCTGCTCGGCGTGCGCCACCAGCGCAAAATTGAGCCTGTCCGTGATCGAAACGATCGCTTCTTGCCGGGTTGGCGGGCCGATATAAGCGACGATCGGTCTATTCATGATATACTAATTGTAACCTTTTGGGTGCCACAGTCTCAAAATCAATCTCAACCCAACCCTTGACACTGCCAGGAATAGCTGTAGGGAAGTGGAATGAGCGATTATGTGTTGGTCGTCGACGACCACCCTGAAGTGCGCCGCCTGATTATCGACGTGCTTACCTACTTGAACGTCGAAGGCCGCGCAGTCGGAAGCGGTGAAGAGGCGATTGAGATCGTCCAGGCTAACCCGCCCCTGGCGATCGTCCTCGACCTGATGATGCCCGGCATGGATGGCTTTTCGACCATCACCCGGCTGCATAGAGAGGCCAAGGGCAGCCCGGTCCCGATCATCCTGCTCTCCGCCATCGCGTTGGACGACGAGCGGTTGAGCGGGCTGCCTGGGGTGGTGAGCGTGATCAGGAAGGATAATTTCACCGTCGATACCTTCGGCAAGCTGCTGGACAGGCTGCTGAAAGCCAGGTCCGCCGCCGCGCCCCATCTGGACGACGAGGAGACTCCGGTCGCCAGGCTTCAGCCGGAGGCCATAGAAGACCCGGATGCCGCGCCGCGCCCCCAGGCCGAAGCGAAGCCCGAAGCGGAGCCTGGCCCAGCCGACCCAGGTGAGAAAGAAGCAAAGCCTGCCCCCGTGGAAGCGAAAGAGGGCGAGGCGGAGCCTGCCCTTGACGAGGCAGCAGTGGTGGAAGCGGATCCTGCCCCTGACAAAGCGACAGTGGGCGAGGTGGAGCCTGCCCCTGTGGAAGCGAAAGTGGGAGAAGCGGAGCCTGCCCCCAACGAAGCGAAAGAAGACGAGGCAAAGCCCGCCCCTGGCGAAGCGAAAGACGGGTAAGCCGCCCTTGATTGCTCCCTCCCCGCCCAGCCGTTACAATTCTCCCAACCTATCGCCCCCGACAAACACACCACGTTGAGGAGTGTGCCGTGACCAACCAGATTCAGATTGAAGAGATAGCCTCTCACGAAGGCCAGGAAGTGACCTTGCAGGGGTGGCTCTACAACAAGACCGGGAAAGGCAAGCTCCAGTTTCTCCAGGTGCGTGATGGCACGGGGATTGTCCAGTGTGTGCTGTTCAAAGGGGAGGTCAGCGAGGAGGTCTTCGAAGCGGCCAGGGCGCTCACCCAGGAGTCGTCGCTGCGCCTGACCGGCACGGTGCGCAAGGACGACCGCGCGCCCGGCGTCCCCGGCGGGTACGAGGTCGGGGTCAGCGCCTTCCAGACGCTGCAAATTGCCGAGCCGTACCCCATCACCCCCAAAGAGCACGGCGTCGAGTTCCTGATGGACAACCGTCACCTCTGGCTGCGTTCTTCTCGTCAATGGGCGACTCTCCGCATCCGCGCGGCGGTCATCGCGGCGATTCGCGGCTGGCTGGACGACCACGGCTACCTCAACGTCGACACCCCGATCATCACGCCCACCGCCGGGGAGAACACCACCTCCCTGTTCGAAGTCGACTACTTCGACGAGCCGGGCTATCTGGCCCAGACCGGGCAGCTTTACAACGAGGCGAACATCATGGCCTTCGGCAAGGTCTACTGTTTCGGCCCCACCTTCCGCGCCGAGAAGTCCAAGACCCGCCGCCACCTGACCGAGTTCTGGATGGTCGAGCCAGAGATGGCCTTCTACACCCTGGAGATGCTGATGGACATGGAGGAGCAGTTTATCTCCTACATCGTCCAGCACGTCCTGGAGACGCGCGCCCCGGAGCTGGAGATGCTCGAACGCGACACCAGCGCCCTTGAGCGGGTGCTCCCCCCCTTCCCCCGCATCTCCTACGACGACGCCCTGGAGCGGCTGGCCGCGATCCGGGAGGAGACCGGCGACCCGGAGCTGAAGGAGCTGCTTGCCATCGAGTGGGGCCAGGACTTCGGCTCGCCGCACGAGACCGAGTTGACCAGGCAGTTCGACAGGCCGGTGTTCGTCTACCACTATCCGACGGCGGCCAAGGCGTTTTACATGACGCCCGTCGAAGGCCGCCCGGAGGCGTGCCGCAGCGTGGACTTGCTCGCCCCGGAGGGCTACGGCGAGATCACCGGGGGCAGCGAGCGCATCGCCGACCTCGCCTTATTGCAGCAGCGCATCGCCGAATACGGCGTCGACCCCGAAGCCTACCGCTGGTACGTCGACCTGCGGCGCTTCGGCAGCGTGCCCCACGCCGGGTTTGGCCTGGGGGTGGAGCGCACCGTCGCCTGGATTTGCGGGACGCAGCACATCCGCGAGACCGTCCCCTATCCCCGCACGTTGAACCGAATGTACCCTTGAAGTAATTCGTTCAAAATATTTTTGAAAAAGAATTACTTCTACAGGTTCGTATGTGAACTACTTGCCCCCACCCTTCATATCCAGTCCACGAAGTGTCCTCCCGACCAGGTGGCATCGCTTGATGTTACTGAGCAGGAGGAAGCCCGAATCAAAGGAGCCCGCAAAGGAGTTTTCATGAGCCAACGCTCGCCAATAGGCGATGAAAACACACCCACCGCTCAGCTTTTTTTGCAGTGAGCTGTGAGTGAGCGCAGCAAACGACCTGATAGCTGAAATGCTGACAAGCTGACAGGCTGAAAGGCAATTTTTAGAGGAGGATAGGGAAAAGCATGACCCGTCTAGATGATCGCCTGACACACATCGAG
>JARRJX010000114.1:0-6267 GCA_037388645.1 Chloroflexota bacterium | reverse complement strand
GATCACCGGCGGTTAGACGACCCCCCTCGTCTTGAGCCACCGCTGCCGCCGCGCCTGCTGCCGCGACTCCCTGAGTCCCGGCTCTGCGCCTCTTCCAGCGTCCACCCGGCCAGCACGGCCTGGCGGCTGAGGCGAATCTTGCCGTCCGAGCCGACGTCGGTGACCATCACCATGATCTCGTCCCCGATGCTGACCACGTCTCTGGGGTGATCGATTCGGTAGGTTTCGAGCTGGCTGACGTGCACCATCCCGTCGATGCCCGGTAAGATTTCGACGAACACGCCGTAGTCTTCGATGCGGGTGACTTTCCCTGTATAGATGCGGCCCGCCTCAGGGGTTTCTGTCAGCGCCTCGATCTGCGCCTGGGCGCGGGCTGCTCCTTCGCCGTCCGCTGACGCGATGAAGATCGTGCCGTCCTCTTCGATGTCGATCCGCGCGCCGGTGTCCTGCTGGATGGCCCGGATCGTCTCCCCACCTTTACCGATCACGTTGCGGATTTTGTCGGGGTCGATGTTCATGACGGTCATGCGTGGCGCGTACGGCTTCAGGTCTGGCCGCGGCTCGGCGATGGTCGCCTTGATCACGTCCAGGATTTGCAGCCTGGCGTCTCGCGCCTGGTGAAGCGCGCGGGTTAACACGTCGTAGGGGATGCCCTTGATCTTGATGTCCATCTGCAGCGCGGTGATCCCCTCTACCGTGCCCGCCACTTTGAAGTCCATGTCGCCCAGGTGGTCTTCCATGCCCTGGATGTCCGTTAGCACGGCGTAATTCTCGCTGTCTGTCACCAGCCCCATCGCGATCCCGGCTACCGGGGCGGAGATCGGGACTCCGGCGTCCATCAGCGCCAGCGTGCTGCCGCACACCGATGCCATCGAGGTCGAGCCGTTCGAGCTCAGCACCTCGCTGACCACTCGCATCGTGTAGGGAAAGCTCTCTTTGTCGGGGATGACGGCCCGCAAGGCGTTTTCGGCCAGCATGCCGTGCCCGATCTCGCGGCGCTTCGGGCCGCGCAAGAACCAGGTCTCGCCCGTCGAATACGGCGGGAAATTGTAGTGGTGCATGTAGCGCTTATCGGGTTCCGGCTCCAGCCCGTCGAACTCCTGGGCGTCGCGCGGCGTGCCGAGTGTGACCAGGCTTAACACCTGCGTCTGGCCGCGCTGGAACAGCCCTGAGCCATGCACCCGTGGGATCAGGTCGACTTCGGCGGACAGCGGGCGGATGGTGGTGTAGTCGCGCCCGTCCGGGCGGATGCCCTCGTGCAGGATGCGGTGCCGGACCTTTTCCTTCACCACGTCGTCAAACACCGTGTCCACCTGCGACAGCGTTTCGGTCAGTTCCGTTTCCTCGTTGTCGGTGTATTCAAGCGACACCTGCTCGCGCAGGTCTTCCAGCTCGATGTTGCGCTCGTCCCGGTCGTAGTACTGGCTGATGATCCCGGCGATCTGCTCCTCGACTCGCTTGCTGACCGACTCGCGCAGCAGGGCATCGACTTTCTTCGACTCGTAGGTGTTTTTCTCTTTGCCAATTTGCGCTCTCATCTGGTTCTGAAGCTCGATGAACGGCTGGGCCGTCTCGTACCCCAGCTTGAGCGCCTCGATCACCGTCTCTTCGTCGACCTCCAGCGCCGCGCACTCGACCATGATGATCGCGTCCGCCGTGCTTGCCATCCGCAGGTCAAGGTCGGACGATTTCATCTGTTCGTAGGTGGGGTTGATCACGAAATTCCCGTCGACCAGCCCGATCCGCACCGCGCCGATTGGCCCATCCCACGGGATGTCGGAGATGTGCAGTGCTGCGCTGGCGGCGTTGACCGCCAGCACGTCGTGCTGGTGCTGCTGGTCGTGGGAGAGGGGAGTGATGATCACCTGCACCTCGTTGCGCATGTCCTTGGGGAACAGGGGGCGCAGCGGGCGGTCCGTCAGGCGGGCCACCAGGATCGCGCTGGTCGGCGGTCGCCCTTCGCGCCGGAACCATCCTCCGGGAATCCGGCCCGCCGCGTACAGCCGCTCCTCCAGGTCGACGCTCAGGGGGAAGAAGTCGATCCCCTGGCGGGGTTTCTTGCTCATCGTTGCCGTCGCCAGCAGCATCGTGTCGCCCTCACGCAAGGTGACAGCGCCGCCGGCCTGTTCTGCGAGGTGTCCGGTCTTGAAGATGAGATCGCGCTCACCGACCCGAACGATGAATTGTTTTCCGCTCATGGTTACGCTTTACCTCCAGGTAAGTCTTTCTTTGATGGAGGCTCAGGGACTGGAAATTGACATCAAGAGAACACCCGGTGGGCTGCCCCAGAATGTGGGCAGCGTGGTGATTCCCTTGATAGCACTTTCCAATTCCTGCTCCTCCAACGCCACTGATAGAGAAACTGTGCCATGCCAGCCAAAACAATAACGAGTAGAGGGAGGTTGTACAGGGCTCACTCTACTCGCCGATCGGCAGTTATGACTTTAGTCGAATGACAGGTTCCAACTAGCGTCGTAATCCCAAGCGTTGAATCAGACTGTTATAAGCCTCAGGATCGGTGCGACGCAGGTACTTCAGCAGACGCCGCCGCTGGCCGACTAACTTCAACAGGCCCCTGCGAGAGTGCTCGTCGTGTTGATGGACGCTTAAGTGAGTGGTGAGCTGGTTGATTCGCTGAGTCAGCATTGCTATCTGGACTTCCGAAGACCCGGTATCGTCCTCGTGGGTACCAAATTCTTTGAATGCTTCTTGTTTTTCTGCCTTGGTTAATGGCATGGTTTTCTTTCTCCCATATGATGTCACCAGGCACGCCGGAGAGGGGCCTGCCGGTCGATAATCGACGGCGCTGAGTATAACGTGGGCGGGTTAATGCCGCAACCTGGACCGAAAGACAGGGCTGCCGCCCGGCATTTGTGATCTGGGGATGTCTACCTGGCGAAAGCTCAGGTATAATAGGGCACAGGTACTGTTGTGTTTGATCAAGTAAAGCCTGGGTAGATAGGTTGGATGATGGACGAAGAGAACCCGCAAGACAGCTATTCTGATGAGGCCAACCCGGAGAACACTCTGTTCATGCAGACCGATCCAATCAAGACCATATTCGATCGCTTTGCGACGAGTTATGCGCCGTTTGGGTTTGAGCAGAGCGCCCGCTGTTCGGAATACCACCCGCTTCCTTATAGACCTCAGTCGGGTGATAAGCTGCTGCTTCAGCAGCCCTGGCGGATCATGCTTGAGCTGCGTGCTTCCGGTCAGCGCATGGTGTTGGGCGTTGACCTGTACGGGGATGTTATCCTGGGGCGTGGCGATAGCGAGCTGGGCCGGATCATCATCGACCTGGAGCCTTACGGAGCGCATGGGCAGGGGGTCTCGCGTGAGCATGTGATGCTGCGGCCTACTTTGTCGAGCCTGTACGCCATCGACCAGGGCAGCTCGAATGGCACGGCAGTGAATGGGGCTTCCCTGGGGCGTGGCGTGGCGACGCCGCTCAAAGATGGCGACCTGCTGACCCTGGGGAATATGGTCATCGCCATTCACGTGGTCAGGCAGCCGGATAAAGCGAAGCGCTGAAGTGAGTCGTTCAAATTGATAGAGAGAAAGAATGGCTTGAGTCGGCTGCTAGCCGTCGGCCAGCCGGTTTAGTTCTTCCCCCAGGTCGTCTGAGCGCAGCGCGTCGCAGAGGCGTCTGGCGTTCAGGACGCCCACTTTCCATTCTGTGGACTGTCTGTCGACCTCCGCTCGCTTCAAGAGTGAGACGTATTCCAGGCTGAGGGTCGCCTCCGTTCTCGACCAGCCCAGCCCCTCGATCTCGTCCATCGCATTTGCATACCACGCTTGAGCCTCGCCATAATCGCCCATCTCGGCCAGCGCCCTGCCGATCAGCTTGCCCGCCAGGGCGCGGTGCAGCCGGTTTGGCAGCCGCTGCGCCGCCTGGTGGGCCTTTTGTCCCAGGGTGAGCCCCTCGTCGGGCCGGTCGGCCTGGATCAGGGTTTCGCCCAGGCTCAGGCGGGTGCCGTTTGCCTCCAGTTGATCTCCCCTCGCCTCGAAGTCCGATAGGGCCGCCCGGTAGCTGGTGAGCGCCTCCGGCAGCCGCTCGTTTAGCACGAGCGCGTCCGCGCGCAGGCTGTGGATGTAACCCGGCGGCCAGTCCAGGTCGGGCAGCAGGGAGAGGATCAGCATGGCCGCTTCTTTGGCCGCGCCACCCTGAGCCAGGCAGCGGGATTGCAGCAGCTTATACCGCCGCCCGATGTCGGCGCTCAGCCCGGTCGACACGCTCTCGTCGATTGCCTGGAGCACGTCGTCTGCATAGCCAGGCCCGTCCGTCTCCAGCCAGGCGTAAAGCAGGATTTCCTGGATGTAGTAGATGGGGGCTGCTTTCGCATCGAGCAGGTCGTGCGCCTGAACGACCGACCGGGTAGCCAGCTCCAGCCCGCGCTTGAGGGTCCCGAACCAGTAAATCTCCGCGTTGATCTCGTAGTATTGGGTGAGCAGCCGCCAGGTTGGCTCGCGGAGCGCGTCCGCCAGTTCGTAGAGTCCCGGCAGGCTGGCGATCACGCCCGCGTAGTCGGAATCAAAATAAGCCCTCGTGAATGCCTCAAATGCGTCCACGAGGGCCGTTTTTCCGTTTGCGGTCAGCGTATGGTATTCCTGCTCGATCCAGCGCCGTAAGGTGGGCACGAGAGGTCATCCAGCCGCTTAACCGGCGCGCCTGCCGGTCAGTAGGCGCGGGCGAAGTAAGCCTTCCCGACTGCATCCCGCCCGGTGATGGGGCATTTGGTACCGTCGGGCAGCGGCTCCTGGTCGAGCGGAAAGCAGCGCGGCGTGGCCTTGGTCTCCTCCCGGATTTTCTCCTCCGCCTCAGCCGAGCCGTCGTACGGCATCAGCCCCCAGCCGCCCTCATCGATCACTTTCTTCAGTTCCTTCAGGTTGGCGACTTCGTGCAGGTTCGCGTCGCGGAATTCGGTCGCCTGTTTCAGCATGTTGGTCTGAACCTTGTTCAGCAGGCTCGTCACGCTGCGGACGACGTCGTCCTGTGGGGCGGACTCTTTTCCTGCCTTACCGGCGATGTCCCGCCTGACCAGCATCACGCTGTTCTTCTCGACGTCCTTCGGCCCGACCTCCAGCCGCACCGGCACCCCGCGCAGCTCCCAGTCGTTGAACTTGAAGCCAGGGGTAACGTCCTCCCGGTCGTCGATGTGTACGCGCAGCCCCAGGGTGAGCAGCGTCTCGCTGACCCGCAGCACGACGTCCATCACCTTGGATTTTTCCTCGTCGTTCTTATAGATCGGCACGACGGCGACCTGGATGGGGGCCAGCCTGGGGGGGAGGCGCAGCCCTTTGTCGTCGCCGTGTGCCATGATGATCGCCCCCACCATACGGGTGCTCATCCCCCAGGAGGTCGTCCAGCAGTACTGCTGTTCGTTGTTTTTGTCCAGATACTTGATGTCGAAGGCTTTGGCGAATCCCTGCCCCAGGTTGTGGGACGTCCCCGACTGCAAGGCCCACTTGTTCCCCATCATCGCTTCGATTGCGTAGGTGACCTCGGCCCCGGCGAATTTCTCCTGGTTGCTCTTCCGCCCCTTGATCACCGGTATCGCGGCGTCGTTGGTCGCGAAGTCGGCGTAGATGTCCAGCATGCGCAGGGTTTCTTCCTGCGCCTCCTCGCGGGTGGCGTGGGCGGTGTGCCCTTCCTGCCAGAGGAATTCCAGCGTGCGGAGGAACAGGCGGGTGCGCAACTCCCAGCGCACGACGTTCGCCCACTGGTTGATCAGCAGCGGCAGGTCCCGGTACGACTGAATCCACTGGGAGAAGGCGTACCCGATCACCGTCTCCGAGGTGGGCCGCACGACCAGCGGCTCGTCCAGCTCCTCCCCGCCGCCATGCGTGACCACAGCCAGCTCCGGCGCAAACCCCTCGACGTGCTCCGCCTCTTTTTTCATGAAGCTCATCGGGATCAGCAGTGGGAAATAGGCGTTTTTGTGACCGGTGGCCTTGAAGCGTTTGTCCAGGCCGTTCTTCACCGCCTCCCACAGCTCGTAGCCGTACGGCTTGATGATCATGCAGCCGCGCACCGGCGCGTAGTCAGCCAGGTCGGCCTTCTGCACGACGTCCGTGTACCAGCGCGAGTAGTCTTCGGCCCTGGGGGTGACTCCTTGTGACGCCATTGCCTGATTCTCTCCCCTTGTGGATTTCGGTAGCAACTGCCAATGGATGATGCTACTAGTGTATCGTGTTATGCATGTTGTAAAAAGCGCCCCGGCTGGGAGGCTGCTCCGGAGTGGTGGTGGAGGAGGCGACACACCCGCG
>JARRJX010000113.1:850-12587 GCA_037388645.1 Chloroflexota bacterium | reverse complement strand
CACCCGGACGGCCTCCCTACCCCAGACGTTCATAGTCAGGGAAGCAGCAGAGATGGCACGAAGTGGCGCAAGCGCGGATGACATCATGGCTCACCTGGAGGCGATGCGCGAGCAGGTCGACGTCTACTTTGTGCTTGATACGCTCGACTATTTGGCGAAAGGTGGGCGGATTGGGCATGCGGCCCACCTGGTGGGGTCGGTGCACAACGTCAAACCAATCCTGACGATCAGAGATGGATTGGCCTCGCCCTACAGCCGCCAGAGGACACGGGCGCGCGCCGTCACTGAAGTCAAAGAGCTGGCCATCGAGACGCTGAAAGGGGAAAAAGGCGTCAACCTGGGGGTGATGCATACCGTGTGCCTGGAAGAGGCCGAGCAGCTTGCCGACGAACTGCGTAACGCAATCGAGCCAGAGGTGTTCATGCTGAGTGAAATCGGGCCAGGTTTGGGTGTCCACCTGGGGCCGAATGCCCTGGCCGTCGCCTGGTACCTCCCTCCTCAATAAACTGCCGCGAATGGAAGCCATACCATGCTACTTTCGGGTCAAGTTCCTATTTAGGGTGTGTATGGGACACTGAAATTCGGTACAATCAGAACCGTCTGATCCGAGATGCCAGGATCATTACTAAGACTGGAGCAGCTCTATGGCACTAACTAAAGAACAGATGCTGGAAGCCTACGGCCTGATGATGAGGATCCGCCGCTTTGAAGAGAAGTGCGCCGAACTGTATGCGGCAGGGGACATCGGTGGATTTCTGCACTTGTACATCGGAGAGGAGGCCGTCGCCACCGCCGCCAAATACGCCCTTCGCGAAGACGACAACATCATCACCGCTTATCGGGATCACGGCGTGGCGCTGTCACGCGGCCTGCCCATGAATGAAGTGATGGCCGAGATGCTTGGCAAATCCACTGGAACGAGCAAGGGAAAAGGCGGCTCGATGCATCTGGCCGACATCAACAGACACTTCTGGGGAGGCTGGGCGATCGTAGGCGGCCATCTACCCCTGGCGGCAGGTATTGCACTGGCCGACCAGTATCAGGACAGGGACTCGGTGACCATGGCACTGATGGGCGATGGCGCAACGAACATCGGCTACTTCCACGAGGCGCTCAATCTGGCCGCCGTCTGGAAACTACCTGTCATCTGGGTCGTCGAGAACAACCAGTATGGGATGGGCACCGCCGTCACGCGGGCGTCGGCGGTGGGCGACCTCGCCAAAAAGGCCGAAGCTTACGGCATGCCCTGCTGCGTCCAGGTCGACGGGATGGACCTCTTGGCGATGTACGAGACCTTTGTGGAAGGCATCGAATACGTCCGCTCCGGGGAAGGGTCGTTCCTCGTCGAGGCGATGACATATCGTTATCGCGGGCACTCGATGGGCGACCCGGAGCGCTACCGTCCCGTTCACGAAGTGGAAGCCAAGAAAGCGGACGACCCGATCGCCCGCTGGGCCGCCCACCTGTTAGAACAGGGCTTGGCCGAAAAAGCCGATCTTGAGAAACTGGATGAAGCCGCGGATCAGGCCGTGCTTGACGCGGTAGAGTTCGCGCGTAACAGTCCTTTCCCGGAGCCTGAGGAGTTGTACACCAATGTCTATGTCTAGCGCTGTTGAAGCTGACGCCACCACCGGCGAGAGCGAGATGAAGACCTTCCGCGAGGCCATTTCCGAAGCCCTCTGGGAGGAGATGGAGCGCGACGAGAAAATCTTCATCATGGGTGAAGAGGTGGGCGTCTGGGGAGGCACCTACGCTGTAACGCGTGGATTCTACGACCACTTCGGCGAGAAGCGCGTCCGGGATACGCCGATCTCCGAGATGGCCATTGTCGGGGCAGCGACCGGGGCAGCTATGAACGGGCTTCGCCCTATAGCTGAGATCATGACGATCAACTTCGCCTTCCTGGCGCTGGACGCGATAGTCAACGCCGCGGCCAAAGCACACTACATGTTTGGCGGGCAGTTCACTGTTCCCCTGGTGATCCGCACCACGACCGGCGGCGGGCGTCAGCTTGGGGCGACCCATTCCCATGCCCCTGAGCCGATCTTCGCCCACTTCCCCGGCCTGTACGTCATTGCCCCCAGCACACCGGCAGACGCTAAAGGGCTGCTCAAGGCGGCTATCCGTAATGACAACCCTGTGCTGTTTGTCGAGCACAGCACCCTGTACCAGACCAGGGGCGAGGTGCCGGTTGGCGATTACGTCATTCCTTTGGGAAAATCCGACGTCAAGCGGGTAGGCAGCGACGTGACGATCGTCAGCTATGCGAAGATGGTGGATATCTCCTTGCAGGCAGCGGATAAGCTGGCAAAGGAGGGCATCAGCGCCGAGGTCGTCGACCTGCGCTCGCTGCGCCCGCTCGACACCGGGCCGGTCCTGGAGAGCTTCAAGAAGACGAACCGTTGCGTCGTCGTGGAAGAGAACTGGGCGTTGTACGGCGTTGGCGCGGAGGTCGCGGCCCGCATTCAGGAGGAGGCGTTCGACTGGATGGATGCTCCCATCAAGCGGGTATCGCAGGCAGACGTACCGCTGCCTTATTCGCGAGATTTGGAACAGAGCGCTCTGCCCAACCCTGACAAAGTGGTCATGGCCGTCAAGGAAATCCTGTAAAGACGGGCAGCGGGGTTCGCTGTTCCCGTCCAGGTCAGATCAGATAGGCCCACGCAACGAGAAGAAGGACACAGCGCCGTGCAGACATTGACGATGAAATTTGGTGGGACCTCGGTAGGGAGCGTCTCGGCGATCAGGCAGGCGATGGCGATCATCCGGGAAACCCGCGAGACGCAGGCCGACCGTGTGGCCGTGATTGCGTCCGCCATGAGCGGGGTGACTAACCTGCTTCAAGATGGTCTGCAATGTGCGATCGAAGGGAACAGCACCGGCTATAACGGCATCGCGGAGACGATGACCAAGCGCCACCAGGAGGCCGCCGACGAGCTGCTCTCCGGCGAGCGCGAAGCGGTGATGGCCGACATCGTGGCGCTGATCGAGGATTTCACCCAGTTCTGTGACAGTGTGTGCGTCTTAGGGGAAGCGCCCCCCCGCGCGCGGGCCTATACCCTGGGCCTGGGGGAGCGGATGAACGTCCGGCTGGTGGCGGCAGCGCTGCGCCATGCCGGAATCGCCGCCCAGGCGGTCGACGCCACCGAGCTGATCGTCACCGACGACCACTACGAAAACGCCGCGCCGTTCATGGAGGAGACGCGGGACAAGACCAGGCGGGTCTTAGACCCGCTGCTTGCCGAAGGGATCGTGCCGATCGTCACCGGCTTCATCGGCGCGACGCCGGACGGCACCAGCACGACGCTGGGGCGCGGCGGCTCGGATTACAGCGCCGCTATCATCGGGGTGTGCCTGGATAGTGACGAGGTCTGGATCTGGACGGACGTGGACGGCGTGATGAGCGCCGACCCCCGGATCGTCCCGGAAGCGCGGACACTCGACCATCTCAGCCAGACAGAGGTAAGTGAGCTGGCTTACTTTGGGGCCAAGGTGCTCCATCCTAAGACGATCCGCCCCGTGCTTGAGGCGAACATCAAGCTCATCGTCAAGAACACCTTCAACCCCGATCATCCCGGCACGCTGATCGTCCCCAACAACCAGGCGACCGGCGAGCCGATCAAAGCGGTGACGGCGATCCGCGACATGAGCCTGATCACGGTCGAGGGCAAGGGCATGATGGGCGTGCCGGGCATCGCCGCCCGCACGTTTGGGGCCGTCGCGCGGACGAAAACAAGCGTGCTGATCATCTCGCAGTCCTCATCCGAGCAGAACATCTGCTTCGTCGTGCCACAGAACAGCACCTCACTCATCGTGGAGACGCTGAGCGCCGAGTTCGAGGTCGAGATTGCCCGGCGAGACATCGACCAGATCAAGGTGCAGGACGAGATCACGATCATCACCGTGGTGGGCGCTGGTATGCTGAAAGTGCCGGGGATAGCGGGGCGTATTTTCACCGCCACCGGGCAGAGCGGTGTCAACGTCATCGCCATCGCACAGGGATCGTCGGAATGCGGGATTTCGTTAGCGGTTGCCGCACAGGACGCGGATGACGCGCTCCGCGCGATTCATCCACTCACACAGGGGGGATAACCATGGCGCAAAACAGGGAAAATGGACATGGCAGTGGACGAATACCGGTAGGCATTCTGGGGGCTACCGGCGCGGTCGGGCAGCGGTTTATCAGTCTGCTGGCCGATCACCCCTGGTTTGAGGTCACCGCGGTCGCCGCCTCCGAGCGAAGCGCGGGAAAACGCTACGAGGAAGCGGTGAACTGGGTGATACCGGGCGAGATTCCGCCCGGCGTGACCGACCTGATCGTCACGGACACCGACGACATCGACGCCCTGGGTGACGTCAGGATGCTCTTCTCGGCGCTGCCATCCAGCGCGGCCAGGGAGCTGGAGCCAGCTCTGGCTGCCAGGGGTTACATCGTGTGCACGAACGCCTCGGCGCTGCGCATGGACCCGGACGTGCCCCTGCTGATCCCGGAGATCAACGCCGACCACGTCGGGCTGATCGACGCGCAGCGCGAGCGGCGCGGCTGGCCGGGGCTGATCGTCGCCAGCCCGAACTGCGCGGTGACGGCGGTCATCTTCCCCTTGAGGGCGCTGCACGATGCCTTCGGCTTGACCCAGACCCATGTCGTGACTATGCAGGCGATCAGTGGGGCGGGCTATCCCGGTGTCTCCTCGTTCGATATCTTCGACAACGTGATCCCCTACATCGGCGGGGAGGAGTCGAAGTTCGAGGGCGAGCCGCATAAGATGTTGGGCACGCTGGTGGATGGGCAGATTCGGCTGGCGGATTTCGTCGCCAGTGCGCAGGTCAATCGCGTGCCGGTCATCGACGGCCACCTGGCGGCTCTATCGGTCGGTCTGAAGCGGGAAGCATCCGTCGCCGAGGTGGAAGAAGTGCTGGCCGCTTTCCAGCCGCCAGCCATCGCCCGTGAGCTGCCCAGCGCGCCGCGCACCCCGATGATTCTGAGGACGGAGCCTGATCGCCCCCAGCTGCGCCGCGACCGCGACGCAGAGAAGGGGATGGCGGTCAGCGTCGGGCGCGTGCAGCCCTGCCCAGTGCTGGGGATCAAGCTGGTTGCGATGGTTCACAACACGCTGCGGGGCGCTGCTGGTGGGGCGATCCTGAATGCCGAGCTGCTCGCCGCGGCGGGATATATCCAGGATTACTCAGTGCAGCCCACAGCCGTGAGCCAGGCGTGATTTTCTGTCGGCAACCAACTGGCAAACTATCTGGCAAGGTCGAACACACACACCCGGTTTGATGGGGAGAGGGAACTAAAATGGCGGAACTGGTGAATATGCCCAAGCTTGGCTTCGACATGCGCGAAGGCCAGCTTGTGAAGTGGTTAAAGAAGGCGGGCGACACCGTAAACCAGGGTGACGTCATCGCCGAGATCGAGTCGGACAAGGCGATTGCCGTGGTCGGCGAGTCCGGCGAATCCTATGATCTGGCTGCGCTGGGCGTGACCAAGGAGGAAGAAGAAGCGGAAGAGGAAGCCCCTGCCCCGGTGGCGGAGAGCGCCACCGCCGCCCCGGCCTCAGGCGAAGCGGCCCCCGTCAGCGATGGAGGCAACGGCTACTCGTTCCCGGCTGGTGTGCGCGCCAGCCCGCTTGCTCGGCGGCTTGCCGCCGAGCAGCACGTGGATTTGTCCAGAGTGGAAGGCAGCGGTCCGATGGGGCGCATCGTGCGCGCCGACGTCGAAGCCTTCCAGGAGAGCGCCGGGGCCGCTCCGGCTGCCCCGACTCCCGTTTACGCACCGCTCGTTGCCGGGCCGGACAGCGAAGAGATCGCCGCATCCCGGATTCGGAGCCGGATCGGGGCGCGCATGGTCGAGAGCAAGACCACCGTACCGCACTTCTACGTCACGGTCGAGATCGACATGGGCGCGGCGATGGCCCTGCGCAAAGAGCTTAACGCCCGCCGGGAAGCCGACGATAAAATCTCGGTGAACGACCTGATTGTCAAAGCGGCGGCGCTGACCTTGCGCGAGTTCCCGAACCTCAACTCGTCGTTCAACGGCGACACGATCATCCGGCACAACCACATCAACGTCGGGATCGCCGTGGCGCTGGACGAGGGCCTGATCAACGTCGTCAGCAAAGACGCCGACCTCGTCCCGCTCACCGCCATGGCAAAGACCCATCGAGACATGGTCGAGCGGGCCCGTGAGGGCCGGGTGAAGCCGGACGACGTCGAGGGGGAGACCTTCGCCATCTCCAACCTGGGCGGGTTTGACGTCGAGCACTTCGCTGCCATCATCAACCCACCCGATGCCGGGATCATGGCGGTTGGCTCGGCCAAACAGGTGCCGGTGGTGACTAAAGACGGCAAGCTGGGGATCGGCTGGCGGATGAAGGCGACCATCAGCGCCGACCACCGGGTGACCGACGGGGCGGAAGCGGCACGCTTCATGCAGCGGGTCAAGGAGATACTCGAAGACCCGCTTCGTCTGCTGATGTAATTCTCTTACAGGAACAATGGACAGGGCCGGGGATAATAAACGTCCCCGGCCCTGTTTCTTTTAGCCTCTCAGCGGACAGGAACCGAAGCCAGCTCGCCAGGCGCAGCCACCTTTTCCTGGCCGACCGCCAGCAGTAGGTTCAAGACGACGATGGAAGCCCAGGTCGCGGTCGCGGTTGCCAGGTGCAGTATTCGAAGAGCCGGAGGCAGCACCAGCCAGATCTGAACGGCCCCGACCAGCACTTGGGCGAGGAAGAAGCCGCCCAGCAGGGCAGCCCAGGTCGTCACGCCCTGGATGGCGCGCCACTTTCGGATGGCGCGGGCGACCACCATCACGATCAGGATCGAGACCAGCCCCACCATCCCTCGATGGAAAAACTGGATGGCTACCTGCAGGTTGGCGCTCGCCCCAGGCAGCAGCCTGCCCTGGCATAACGGCCAGTCCGGGCAGGCATAGGAAGCATCCCCACCCACCACCAGGGCACCGCTCAACAGGACACATAACAGGGCCACCCCGGTTAACGGCGGCAGCACTGGGAAGCGTCTCGCAGCTGGTTTCGAAACATAGTCGACCGGCTGGTGAGCGACTACCGCCACAGCCAGAGCGTTTGCCAGGATCAGCATCGCCGTTCCCAGATGAAAGGCCACCACCAGCGGCTCAAGCTCGGTTGCGACGACCAACCCGCCGACCGGCACCTGGATCACCATGATGGCGATCACGGCAGCGGCGGGCAGCACAACAAGGGGCTGATTACGATACTTGCGTAGCGCGACAAAGACGGTGGAAAGCACCAGCACTCCGCTGATCAGAGCGATCAACCGGTGGCTGAACTCGACCAGGGCGGTTATCTCTAGGGGTGGCAGCAAGCGTCCATGGCACAGCGGCCAATCCGGGCAGCCCAACCCGGACTCGGTCACCCGGACGGTCCCCCCTATCACGATCAGCAGGTACAGCGCCAGCGCAGTAGCAGTTGCGAGGCGGCGGAAGCCGCGAGACGTCAGATAATCCATGCCAGACTCTTTAGTTCCATCATTCACAAGGCTAAGTCTAACGCGCAATACCCCGATCAACAATCGCTGCCGTCCCCCGCCGACAGCGCATCTAGCCCCAACCTGCGTCCGATGGTATCATGGTAATGGAGCGAATTGAAACAAGCTCAATGTTCTATAATTATGGCTGCACGCCAGACGGCCTTTATTGGCGGCAGTGCCTGGGAGCGCATTTCAACACAGGATGGACCTTTGGACCGAAGTTAACAGGCTCCCGACTGAAATGCTGCTTCTCTCACCTGATATCAGATGAGCGCCGGTCAGTTCATGACACCAGAAAAACGAAGTGCTATATTTCGCTCACTAACCGGGTTAACGGTGCTGGCCTACACTGCCCTCACCTGGCCCCGACTGACAGGCTGGGGGTTAATCGACTGGCTGCTGTTCGCCTCGGTAGCTTTGCTGCTGGCTTTTGCCCAGAATCTCGGCGTGTCGACCGGGCTGGGGCCGGTCACCTTTTCTCCCGTTGTCGCGCTGATGGCCTACATGGCCTTTGGCTGGGAGACCGGCTGGCTGGCGACGCTCGCCGGGCTGCTGGCCGGTGAAGCCTGGCGGGTGATCAGAATCCTGACCACAGCCGAACGCGCCACCCCCTGGTGGGAGATCGCCTCCGGCAGGTTGTGGCCGATAGGCCAGAACGGCTTGAGCCTGCTGGCGGCAGGCTGGGCTTACCGCTCCCTGGGCAGCAGTCCGCCGCTGGCCGAGATCACATCATACCAGGCGCTCCTGCCGCTCGTCACGTCGCCGGTAGTCTTCCTGATCGTCTTTGACGTGCTGATACTATTCGATCTCCTGCTGCAAAACGGGAGCAGACTCCGGCTGCTGGTCGTTCACCGGCAGGTGCTGCTCGCCGTGCAGTTACTTCCCATGGTGCTGGCCCCCTTCAGCGCGCTGGCCCTCTCCCGGCTGGGTGTATTCAGCTTCTTCCTCTCCGAGATTATTGTGCTGGCGATTGTGATCGCCGTCAACCGGCTGACCATCACGCAGGACAAGCTTCAACAGCAGGTCAAGCAGTTAAGCTCTATCTCGTCCATGAACCGCTCGCTGCGCACCAGCCTGGAAATGGACTCGCTGCTGGAGACGGTCTACCTGCAAGTCGCCAATTTACTCCAGGTTAAGAATCTGCACATTGTATTGATCAGGGACGTGGGGGATCGCACTGAAAGCACGCTCCGTTATGCGGTTGAACAGGGGCGCAGGGCGCACCACACCGCCCCCTTCCACCCGGACGACCTGGCGAATTGGGTGATCAAAGAGCGGGTTCCGCTGCTCGCCAACCCGATCCAGAAGACCGCTCAGCGGTTAGGCGTGCGCCATACACCGCGTGGGCGGGTGTGGATGGGCGCGCCTCTGCTCGCCTCCAACAAAACCCTGGGATGCATGTACACCTGGCTGGACAAGGACGAGCGCCCCGACCAGACGTTCAGCCAGAGCGACCTGGACATGTTCACGACGGTCGCCATCCAGGCCGCCATCGCCGTGCAGAATGCGCTCCTGTACGAGCAGGCTCAGAAACATGCCTCACAACTCGCCCGGCTGAACCAGATCAGCACGATGATGAACGCCTCGCTGAACCCGGAACGCGTGCTGGAGCTGATCGCGGCTTCGGCCACCGAGGTGGCCGGGTGTGACAAGGCAGCCATTTACCTGCTGGAGCCTGACTCCGACGACCCCACGCTGCTGCTTGCCCACGCCCAGGGGTTCTCGCGGGAGCACATCGTCCGCTCCAAGGACATCGCGATCCCGATGGGCAAGGAGGAGCGCGAGCTGGTGATCGAGCAGGGCAAGGTGATCGCGATCCCCAACATTCATGTGAAGGATGCGGGGACCCCAGCCGCGACGCGGGTGCTGGCTGAGCGCGAGCGTTTTTCTGCCTATGCCTACCTGCCCCTGACCGCGCAAAAAAACCCGATTGGCATGCTGGCCGTCTATTACGACCAGGCGCAGCAGTTCACCGAGGGCGAGCTGGAGCTGCTGGAGACGTTTGCCAACCAGGCCGCCCTGGCCGTGGTCAACGCGCGCATCTACCAGCGCGTCGACATTCAGCTCGCCCGCCGCGTCGAGCAGGCGATGCGTATGACCGACATCAACCACCGGCTCAGCTCCACCCTCGACCTGCAAACTATTTTTGACCTGATCATCGACACGGCGATGGACGCCACCAAAGCCGATGCCGGTGTGCTGGTGCTCTCCGGTGATGCAGAATTCGGTATGGAGGACACGGTCGGCAACCCCCACATGGTCGCCTGGCGTGGGTTCGACCCGACCAGCAGCATGCGCGCCCCGCACCACGTGGCGGAGGAGCTTGCCAATAGCCAGGTCTTGCAGAGCGGCGAGACGGTGCTGGCCTCGGTCGACGACCCGGTAAATCCTGGCCCGCGCTCGCAGCTTGGCGTGCCGATCATGCTGAGCGGGCGGGTGATCGGCGCGATCGCGCTGGAGAGCGAACTGCTGAACGCCTTCGTGGACGACGACGTGGCCTTCGTCGGGCAGCTTGCCATCCAGGCCGCTGTTGCCATCCGAAACGCCCAGCTTTACCGCCGCTCGCAGATCGTGCGCGACCGCCTGCACGCGATCCTCGACTCCAGCGGGGACGGGCTGCTGATGATCGACGAGAAGTCGCGGATCGTGATGACCAACACCCGGATGGGCGATTTCTGGGACTTCGCCCGCCAGGACTTCTCACCCCGCTCGCCCGACCAGCTTGTGGCCGACCCCCTGACCGCCCTGGGCGAAGGATTGGGATATCGCGAGGGGGAGCTGAGCACGCTGCTGGGGCGCAGCATCCGCAACCCGAACGCCAAGCCACGCACCGACCTCTACGTGACGCGGCCCGGTGTCGGGCAGCGCCAGCGCTTCGTCGAGCGAACCGTCACACCGGTGCGGGACGATCAGGGGAATTTCATTGGGCTGCTGCTGCTCTTCCGGGACGTCACCGAACAGAAAGAGCTGGAAGAGGCGCGCGAGAGCCTGACCAGCATGATCGTCCACGACTTGCGCTCCCCATTGCAGGCCGTGATGGGCGGGATGCGGGTCATCAGCGACCGTGTCGAGCAGAAAGACCCGGTGGTCGAGCAGGCGACCGAGGTCAGCGGGCGGGCCATCAAGAAGCTGCTGAATCTGGTCAACAACCTGCTCGACCTGTCTCGCCTGGAAAGCGGCGAGATCATGGTCGACAAGAGCATCGTCAGTGTCTGTACCCTGCTTGAGGATGCTGCGCAGGAATTAATGCCGCTCGCCCGCGAGATGGATGCGATCATCCGCGTGGAGTGCCCTGAGGATTTGCCCGACGGCGAAATAGACCGGGATATGATAGAGCGCGTGGTGCTGAACCTGCTCGACAACGCCCTGAAATATGCCCCGCCCGGTTCCGTCGTCACCGTGAATACCAGGCAGACTCACGAGGGAGACCCGAAAGGCGGAAACATGATCCGGGTGGCCGTCACAGACAGCGGGCCTGGCATCCCCGATGATTTCAAAGACCGGATCTTCGACCGCTTCACCCAGATACCCGGCCAGAAAGGACGCCGCCGCAGCGCCGGGCTGGGCCTGGCGTTCTGCCGCATCGCCGTGGAAGCGCACGGTGGGCAGATTTGGGTCGAGGATAACCAGGAGGGAGGCAGCGTCTTCGCGTTCACGCTTCCACCGATGGGCGCAAAGCCACGCCCAGACAACGACAAACCCCTGCCCCAACAAGAGAAGCAGGAACCCGCCAAACTGGACAGCAATAATCCTCCGGCAGGCTCAGATTAGTTGTCCTCGCCCGCCGTCTGTCCATCCCCACGCTCGGCAGGCTGTTCCGAGTCTGCCGGATCGAGCAGGGATGGCTGGAGGTCTGACGTCCGGCCCCGCCGTGGGGCCGTCCGGTATTGCAGTGCAGGAAAGGCAATATGCCCTGGCTCGCGGGCCAACATGCGCAGGATGTCGATGATGAAGCGGTAGTCGCCCCGATACCCTTCGGCCTTCATGTAACCCTCGATCACCGATCCGGGGATGTTTCGGAGGAGCGTCTCAAACACGCGGCTGGCGTCGTTCAGGTAGCTGTCAAAGGTGGCTTCCGCGATCTCGCCGCTCACCACACGCTCGTTCATGTGCTTTTCGAACTCATGCAATATCGTGGTCGTGCTCATCGCCCCTCCTCCTGATTCGGATCAAATAAGTGCCGGGCATGGCCCATACCTAGTATAGCATTCATTTACTTTCGGTT
>JARRJX010000113.1:0-815 GCA_037388645.1 Chloroflexota bacterium | reverse complement strand
CACCATCGACGTTTCCGCGGCGGTTAATGGTCGGGCCGGGCTGGGGCGTTATGCGGCTTCCTTAAGCCGGGCAGTCGACGCGCTCAAACCGGGCCAGATCAGGCTGTTTGCCAACAAAACGCCGCAGGCACAGGAATTACCCGACCTCGCCCACATCCCACTGGACGCGATAAGGGTCGGGTATAAACCCTGGCGCATGGCGATCCTGCTGGCCCAGATGGCGGGGATCGGGTTCAATCGCCTGGTGCCCGGCGCAGACCTGTTCCACGCGACCGAACACCTGCTGATGCCGCTGCATCGAACCCCGACCGTGCTCACCGTCCACGACCTGATCTACCGGCTCTTCCCGGCCCACCACAAGCGCCTGAACTACTGGTATCTCAACCTGGCGATGCCCCTCTACGTGCGGCGCGCCAGCCACATCATCGCCGTCAGCGAGAACACCAGGTCCGACCTGATGCGGCTCTACGGCACCTCCGCCGAAAAAATCTCGGTCGTCTACGAAGCCCCCTCCCTCAACTTCGCCCCTCAGTCCGAAGCGCGCATCCAGGCGGTCAGAGAGAAGTTCCAGCTCCCGGATCGCTACCTGGTCACCCTGGGCACGATCGAGCCGCGCAAGAACCTGCCGCGCCTGGTCGAGGCGCTGGCCGCGCTGCGGCGTGACGACCCTGGCCTGCATCTGGCGGTGATCGGGGCAAAGGGCTGGCTGTATGAAGACTTTTTCCACACGATCCACGCCTTCGGCCAGGCCGACGCGGTGGTGCTCCCCGGCTTCGTGCCAGACGGGGATTTGCCCGCTCTGCTGGGCGGGGCGC
>JARRJX010000112.1:2396-8776 GCA_037388645.1 Chloroflexota bacterium | reverse complement strand
TGACAACCACGCCAGTTCCTTGCGCTTAGTTTTCTCCGATATTCAGACTGACAGTAGAACCTCCCATCTAAATAGGAATCTGCCTCCATGACAGTGGGAATAGGCGGCAGATAGAGAGAAATGCGTCAACTATCTAGAGGGGAACCTGCAGTACTAACCCTTGACAAACCAACTGCTTTCTATAATAATGTATTTACTGGAACCGGTTCCAAAAATGCCAAGGGCGCAGCATCTTATGCGGAGTGCTTACACAATCCGGGATGTCGCGAGGCGGGCGGGGGTTGGGGTAGGCACCGTGTCCCGCGTGCTGAACGACAGTCCACTGGTCAGCGAGGCAACTCGGCAGAAGGTGCTGGCAGTAATCGAAGAGCTTGACTTTCATCCCAGCCAGGTGGCACGCCGCCTCTCAACAGGAGAACGTTCGTTAGCGATCGGAATCATAGTTCCTTTCTTCACCCGCCCGGCGTTTGTCGGACGCCTGCAAGGCGTCGAGGCGGCCATTGCGCAGACCGAATACGACCTCGTCCTCTACAACGTCGAGACTCCAGGGCAGCGAGACGACTTCTGCCAACGCATTCCAATTGAGCAGCGAATAGACGCCCTGATCATGATCTCGCTGCGGCCTTCCAACAGAGAAGTTGAGCATTTCAAGCGTGCCGGACTACCAGTTGTCCTGGTAGATGCGAGCCATCCCGACCTGATGAGCATCGAGATCGACGACATGGATGGCGGGCGACAGGTGACCCAACATTTGCTGGACCTTGGGCATACCAAGATCGCTTACATCAGCGACCATTTCGACAACCCCTTCGGGTTCCAGTCCAGCATCCAGCGCTTCCGGGGCTATAAGGCCGTTCTGGAGGAAAACAACATCCGACTCAGGCCAGAGTATCACAAGCAGGGTGAGCACGGGCGTCATGTTGCCCATCGTCTCACTCAGGAATTGATGGAGCTTGACGATCCGCCGACAGCCATTTTCGCGTCCAGCGATACCCAGGCGCTGGGCGTGATGGAGGCGCTCCAACAGATGGGACTTCGAGTTCCGGAGGATATCTCAGTCGTCGGTTATGACGATATTGAAGTAGCGGTCTATCTCGGACTGACAACGGTTCATCAGCCGATGTACCAGAGCGGCGTCGAGGGTGTGCAGACCTTACTACAACTGCTGAATGAAGAGAATTCCAACGCACCGCTTGCCTCGTATACCTTACCTGTCTCGCTCATCGTCCGCGAGACGACCACTTCGCCGCCGGAGCGCAAGTAACGAGATAATGAGCTAACCAATTTGTCTTTTTGTCTGTATTGGAACCGGTACCAATAGCATCAGGTCAGGAAACACACGCACAAAAATGGGGGCAGTCTGTTGTGCCTCCTCATATGAAAGGAGAGTTAGCCACCGAGTAATCAACCATCGGACGCAACCAGCCGCGATCGTATAACGCGGCGACTGCACAAGTATCACGTGCACACGAGGAGAAGACTAATGTCTAAGAAAGGCTTGCTTATCTTTGCAGTGCTGGCAATCACCACGCTGATTCTATCCGCGTGCGGTGGCGCTGCTGCCACTCCTACTCCTGAACAGGCTGCTGGTGGGGAAGCGGCAACCGAAGCGCCCGCCGCAGCAGGAGGCTCTACTGTCACACTGTGGTTCCATTCAGGACGAGGGGCCGAACGCGACGCGCTGACCGAGATATTGGGGAACTTTGCAGATGCACACCCGGAGATCACGGTTGACGCTGTCGAGCTACCTGAAGGCGACTACAATCAACAGGTTCAGGCTGCAGCTGTTGCTAACGACCTGCCCTGTCTGCTGGACTTCGACGGCCCATTCCTGTACAACTACGCCTGGGGTGGGTTCCTGACCCCCCTCGACGACTACGTCTCGGCGGATATGAAGAGTGACTTCCTGCCGTCGATCATCGATCAGGGCACCTACCAGGACCATCTGTACAGCCTGGGTCAGTTTGACTCCGGCCTGGCGATCTGGGCCAGGAAATCCTATCTGGATGCTGCCGGGGTACGTATTCCTACCCTCGACGAGCCCTGGACACGCGATGAGTTCGATGCAGCATTGGCGTCACTTCAAGCTCTGCCCGAAGTTGAATACGCGCTCGACCTGAAGATGAACTACGGGCGCGGTGAGTGGTACACGTATGCGTTCTCCCCAATCCTTCAGAGCTTTGGAGGCGACCTGATCGACCGCAGCACTTACGAGACGGCAGAAGGCGTCCTGAACGGTCCTGAGTCCGTTGCGGCAATGGAGATGGTGCAGGGCTGGTTCCAGGATGGCTATGTGAACCCTGAGCCAGCAGGTGACACCGACTTCATCGACGGCACCGCAGCATTAAGCTGGGTGGGCCACTGGGTAGCCCCCGACTACATAGAAAACGTAGGCGACGATCTGCTCCTCCTGCCGTTTCCCGATTTCGGCAAGGGGTCAAAGACCGGCATGGGCTCCTGGAACTGGGGGATCACGAGCAGCTGCCCGAACCCTGACGACACCTGGACGGTGCTTGATTTCATGCTCCAGCCGGAGCAAATCCTGATCATGACCAACGCTAACGGCGCTGTGCCAGCCCGGTCTTCGGCTATTGCCAACTCCGAGCTGTACGCCGAAGGCGGGCTGCTGCGTCTGTTCGTCCAGCAGCTTGAGGGTGGCTACGCGGTGCCGCGTCCGATCACACCTGCGTACCCGACGATCACGACTGCCTTCCAGGAGGCATTCGACAACATCAAAGACGGGTCGAACGTTCAAGACGAGCTGGACGGCGCAGTCGACCAGATCGACTCGGATCTAGAAGAAAACAACTTCTATCAGTAAAGTACAGCCCTGTAAGAACAGCCAGGGGGTGAATATTCTCCCCCTGGCCTGTATTCATAAGCTAAGGACAAGGAGATCATGAGCGTAACACAGAACACGGCAGTGTCTGCCGTACCCGCGAAAGGCGCTCTCAAGCGGCGCAACGAAGCTGTTACAGCCTGGCTCTTCATGGTTCCTGCGGCACTGGGGTTGATCATCTTCTTAATCATTCCCTTCCTCATGGCTTTCTATCTCAGCCTGACCAACACCCGCCTGATCTCACCTGAGCCAGCCGATTTTGTTGGCTTGCGGAACTACGCCACTCTATTCAATGTAGCCCTTATCAAAGTCGAGCCGGTGATCGATGAGCAGACTGGGGCGGTCATGCGGGACGAAAATGGTAATATCGAGTACCCTCGCGCCCGCACGATTCTGCACGGTGATGCCAAATACGAAGGCTTGCAGGAAGCCGCCCAGTTTAACCTGTTCGGCAATCACTACCTATTCGCGGCGGGCGATCCGACCTTTCTGCGGGGGTTAAAGAACAACTTCTATTTCGTGTTGGTTGTTGTCCCGCTTCAGACGGCTCTGGCCCTGCTGTTGGCCCTCCTGATCAACCAGAAGATCAAAGGCTCCAACCTCTTCCGGACGATCTATTTCAGCCCGGTTGTGACGACGATGGTCGTGGTCGCGGTGGTCTGGACCTTTCTGTACAACCCCGGCGAGGGCACGATCAATGCCTTCATCAAAACGGCTACCTTTGGCCTGGTGGGGCCTCAAGACTGGCTCTCCAATCCGAAGCTGGCGTTTCCATCGATCATGCTGCTCTCCATCTGGCAGGGGGTTGGTTTTCAGATGGTGATCTTCCTGGCCGGGTTGCAGGAGATCTCGGAGGAAGTGTACGAAGCGGCTGCGATCGATGGGTGTAACATGATTCAGGAGTTCTTCTTCGTCACCCTCCCCCAGTTACGTAATACCACAATCTTCGTCGTCATCGCGACGACTATCCTGGCGTTCCAGCTCTTCGTCCAGGTTGACGTGATGACGCAGGGCGGCCCAAGCGATGCCACTATGACTACCATCTTGCACGTGGTCAACGAGGGCTTCCGCCAGCAGCGCATTGGGTATGCCTCCGCTGTGACGGTAGCTTTCTTCCTGATCGTATTGTTCATCTCAATCATTCAGCGCATGGTAGTGCCTGAAGAAAGGGCGGTGGACTGATGGCGGAACAAATACTCACACAAGAAGGTGTTACCAGGGAGCAGCCATACAGCCTGAGGTACCAAATCCGCAAGTCCGTCATTCTGGCGTTGGACTACGCGATCTTGATTCTGCTGTCTTTCTTCTTCCTGTTCCCGGTCATATTCATGCTGGTGACGGCCTTCAAGACAAACGAGGATCAGATACTACGTGACGTTGCGGGGCTGCGAGCCTTTGTCCCCTATGGGCCGCTTGGCTTGCAAAACTTCTTCGACGTGTTCAACCGTATGGAGTTTGGCCGCTTCATGTGGAACTCGGTGTTTGTGGTGGGCGTCACCGTGATCCTGGGGCTGGTGGTCAACAGCATGGCGGCGTATGCGCTTGCCAGGCTGCGCTGGGGAGGCCGCAAGATCGTGCTGGCTGTAATCATAGCCCTGATCATCATCCCCTTTGAAGCAGTCGCCGTACCGCTCCTCTTGCTGGTTAACAATCTGCCCTGGATTAATGGCACCGTTGGCTGGCTCGACACCTACCACGTCCAGATCATTCCCTTTATCGCAGACGCCTTCTCGATATTCCTGTTTTACCAGTTCTTCATTGGCCTTCCTAAAGACCTTGAGGAAGCAGCGCTGGTCGATGGTGCCAGCCGTTTCCGCATCTACTGGAACATCATCGTGCCGCTCTCAAGGCCGGTGTTTGCAACGGTGGCTATCCTCAAGTTCCTGTACTACTGGGGATCGTATCTGTGGCCGCTGATGGTGACACGCAGACCGGAGGTCAGGCCGCTCACAGTTGGGATGCAGCAGTTCTTTGGTCAGTACCCCCGGTTGTGGGGCGACATCATGGCCTTTGCCTCGATGATCACCATTCCGGTGCTGATTATCTTTCTGCTGTTCCAGAAGTGGTTTGTGCAGTCGGTGGCTTCGAGCGGGGTCAAAGGTTAGGATAGGAAAAGCCAGATCAGGAGCCGGGCAGCAGAAGAAACGTCCGTCGCTGGCATTGGTGGCTTACTCTGGGCCAAGTTGCCCATAACTGAACAGAAATGCAGCATGGCCATCTTCAGTGCAAGCACTGCCGATTCGTATGGGACTGCCTGGTCCGATCAGTGGACACGTTACTGGCCTCTTCAAACATGCACTACTCACGATCTCGATTGAGAGGTGGAAGCCTGAAAAGCGACAGTACGCCTTCTTCCCCTCTCTTACAACACGCACTCAAACCGACAAATGGCATTACGACTACCCGACAAATGGATATGGGACTTCTGGCTGGCCCAAGATGGGCCTGACTACCATGTGTTTTACCTGCAAGCGCCGCGCTCCTTAGGAGACCCGGAGCTACGCCATTGGAACGCCTCCATCGGCCACGCCGTCTCCCAAGACTTGCGCACCTGGCAGGTATTGCCGGACGTGCTGCGACCAGGCCCGCCAGGTGACTGGGACGACTATACAACCTGGACTGGCAGCGTGCTGCGCCATGCGGCGCTGTGGTATCTCTTTTATACCGGGACCAACCGGGTTGAGAAGGGCCTGGTTCAGCGTATAGGGCTGGCGACGTCATCCGATCTGATTGGCTGGGACAGATACCCGGAGAATCCGATCCTTGTCGCAGATTCCCGTTGGTATGAGCTGCTGGATACCGATTTGTGGCATGATCAAGCGTGGCGCGACCCCTGGGTTTTTCGAAGTCCGGATACTGGTGATTTCCACGCGCTGGTCACAGCGCGCATCAACCGTGGGCCTGCTGATGGGCGTGGGGTGATTGCCCACGCCCGATCTGACGATCTGTTTCACTGGGAGGTACTGCCTCCTGTGACCAAACCGGGCGATTTTGGTCACATGGAAGTTCCCCAGTGGGTGGCTATCCGGGGGCGTTACTACCTCCTTTTTTCTTCGACTGTCCAAACACAAGCGGCAGCGCGCCAGCGGCGCACTGGCAGCGTGCCGGTGACCGGCACACACTATCTGGTTAGCAAGAACCCACTTGGCCCATTCCGATACAAGACCCAGGAGTTCCTGGTCGGCGACCCCGCCGGGATGCTCTATGCAGGCAAACTGATTCAAGCGCCAGGCGGGGAATGGGTCTTCATGGCTACACGCTTGCTGGCGTCTGATGGAACATTCGTCGGCGAGTTAGGCGATCCGCTGCCAGTCACGGTTGACGGCGCGGGCAACTTATCGGTCGATCCATAGCGCAGCGGGTGGCAGGCATCAAAAAAGCTGCACTCCCTTCCGACCCTGCCCGCTGCTTTCCTGGTGCAGGAGGAACGTCGGAGCGGGATCACACCATGTCAGGGACAACATGCCAGAGAGGAAAAGCTTACCGGCCCGGATGCACGAAGTGATGCAGCGGGTTCGAGCGGCTGTTCAGGAGCACCTCG
>JARRJX010000112.1:0-2282 GCA_037388645.1 Chloroflexota bacterium | reverse complement strand
GTTTTCTTGCGCCGCCTGGATACCTACGGGCCAGATATTTATGAACTGCTCTTCTCACTCTATGGTGACCGGGAGGATTTCACCTCCCGCCTCCAGGCTATCTTCCTGACGGCTGCCGACGCCTACCTTGCACGCCCTCCCGAACTGAAAATGCTCGACCTGGAGCGCGAGGCCAACCAACGCTGGTACCAACAGCACACCATGATGGGCGGGGTATGCTACGTCGACCTGTTTGCCGGGACACTTCGGAACGTGCGCGACAGGATTCCCTATTTCAAAGAATTGGGATTGACTTACCTCCACCTGATGCCCCTCTTCCGCACGCCGAACGGCCCGAACGATGGTGGCTATGCAGTCAGCAGCTATCGCGAGGTTGACCCGGCGCTTGGCTCAATAGACGATCTGCGGGAACTGGCCGCCGAACTGCGCGCCAACGGCATCAGCCTGGCACTGGACTTTGTGTTTAATCATACTGCCAACGATCACGAATGGGCTTTGCAAGCCCGTGCGGGCGACGCAACCTATCAGGCTTTCTATTTCATATTCGACGACCGGACAATACCCGATGCCTACGAGCGAACGCTGCGGGAGATATTCCCGGAAGAGCATCCTGGGGCGTTCACCTACTACTCAGATATTGAGAAGTGGGTATGGACAACCTTTCACACTTATCAATGGGACTTGAACTACCGCAATCCCACTGTTTTGAAGCGGATGCTGGGCGAGATGTTGTTCCTGGCAAATGTAGGGGCGGAGGTGCTTCGTCTGGATGCTGTACCTTTCATCTGGAAAGAGATGGGGACTTCGTGTGAGAATCTGCCACAGGCTCATACCATCATCCAGGCATTCAATGCGCTGGTGCGGATCGCGGCCCCGGCGGTGATCTTCAAATCGGAGGCCATTGTCCATCCTGACGACGTGGCACGCTATTTCGGCCAGGGGAGATGGGCCGGGCGAGAGTGCGAGATCTCGTATAATCCCGTGCTGATGGTCTCCTTATGGGAGGCGCTGGCGACCCAGCACACGCATCTGCTCACATACGCCATGCAGCGCCGGTTCGACATCCCAGAGAACTGCTGTTGGGTGAACTACGTCCGCAGCCACGACGATATTGGCTGGGGCTTCGCCGATGAAGACGCCGAAGTGCTGGGTATTCATGGCTTTAACCACCGCCAATTCTTGAATCGATTCTACACCGGGCAGGAAGAAGGAAGCTTCGCCGTAGGTTACCCGTTCCAGTTCAACCGAAAGACCCTGGACATGCGCATCTCCGGTACAACCGCCTCACTGGCCGGGTTGGAGCAAGCGTTGAAGGAGAACGACTCCCACAAGATCAGCCTCGCCATTCAGCGCATACTGCTGATATATGGCCTGGTCCTCAGCATGGGCGGCATTCCGCTGATCTATCTGGGTGATGAGGTGGGCACGCTCAACGACTACCGCTACCGGGACGATCCGGGCAAGGCCGATGATTCGCGCTGGGTGCACCGCCCTTATACGGACTGGTCGAAGCTGGCGCGCCGGGAAAAAGCGGGGACAATCGAGGCTCGAATTTTCGGGCCGCTTCGCCGCATGATCGCCATCCGCAAAGAGCAGCCCGCCTTTGGGGCGGCTGCCCAGACCGACGTCCTACAAACAAGCAATCCGCACGTCTACGCCTTTGTGAAAACGCTGGGCGACCACCACGTCCTGATCGTGGGCAATTTCACCGACCGGGCGCAAACGCTGCCTGCTGAGGAACTGCCGTCGTCCATGGTGGGCGGGGTGCTCCACGACCTCATCACAGATCGCGCCATTGCTATCGAGCCAACAGTGTCCCTAGCCCCTTATGCACTGCTCTGGCTGAGCGGTGATGCCCTGTAGTTTTTCAAAACCGCAGTATTCTCAAATAAAGCAACACCTTACGACGAAGGAGCACGCTTTCTGATTCGAGGCAACATTTGTATCGTCTGATTTGAAGGTGGTGAAAGACCGTACCCCAATACATAAGTCCTAACAGGCCCAAACGCTGTGTCTTCTTGCGTACTCTGGCGGAGCAGATTATGGTGGATGTCAACGGTGAGATGAAGGATCGCGAACTACATACGCCGTTCGAGTACCTGGCGAGTTTGTCGCCAGGGCCGGACTAAGGCCCAAATGGGCGCGGTTCGAATATCATCCGGTTAGGCCCATCGAAACGCCCCCCTCTGGGGGCTTTTTTGCCTGACCTGTCTCCGCCCTTCAGTATCACCGACCAGCATTAGAGTCTCCCCATCTCAAGCTGGTTCATCCCGCAATCAAGG
>JARRJX010000111.1:0-6382 GCA_037388645.1 Chloroflexota bacterium | reverse complement strand
GTAGTGTCAAATGGCCGGGTTACGCCACCTCACTGTCGTCTGGCAAGTGGGTGAATGGCCGAAAGGTGGACTGAGAGATACACTCCCTCTGGATCGAGACGATATTATGGATACATCACAGCCTGAACCCCAACTATTCGACCAGCGCAGCCTGGCAGACGTCCTCGCCATGCTCTCGGCGGGGTCTGACTACGCGCGGGGCGCGCTCGACGTGCTGCGCCTGCTGGGGCTGGTCGAGGTTCGCGGGGAGGACTTCGAACCGGCGGGGGAAGTGTCGGCCATGTTCCTCGCCAGCCTGGCCGCTCACCTGCGCGATGGCGTCCGCTTCTCCTTCGATTGGGACGACCTCGACGCGCAGGGCGTTCGAGGCGTCGATCTGCTGCGGGTGGCGGAGACTGCTCGCGCCCAGGCAGTGCCCGATCCAACCCCGGCGCGGGTGGTGAAGGTCGTGCAGGCGGTCGTTAAATCCAGGGAGCGCGGCGAAGACCTGTATCTGATGCAGTACGACCGGCACGCGGGTCGCTTCCAGCCGCTCGGCGGGAAGCAGGAGCTGGGCGAGGACGATCCGGGTGTGGCGCTGCGCCGCGAGCTGGCCGAGGAGCTTGCGCTTGGCTCGCCGCCCGGCCCGGAGTTGTGCGAGCTTAGCCTGCTCCAAGAGGGATGGGAGAAGGTCGCCCTCAGCGCGACGTACGGTGTGCTGACCCGCTACACTTTCACGTTTTTTCACGTGGTCAACGTCCGCTTCCCGATCCGGCTCGATGGCGACACCTGCTGGCTGAAGCAGAGTGAGATCGCGAGCGGTCTGGCGGGCGATGGCCGGGCCATCTCGCCGATCTATGTGGGGGCGTTGGGTTTGGCCCGGCTCAACGCGCTGAGCCTGAGCCAGGGGTAAAGAGGGGCAGCATGGACGAGTGGAAGAGTATCGCCGAGCAGGCTATCCAACGGGCGATGGAAGAGGGAAAGTTCGACCGGCTCCCAGGAGCGGGGCAGCCGCTGAAGTTGGACGAGAATCCCTACGAAGACCCGGCCATGTGGGCGGCCAATCACCTGCTGCGTAACAACGGCTTCTCCCCGCCCTGGGTCGAGGAGCGCCGCTCGCTTGAGCGGGATATTCACCAGTCCCGGCTCGTCCTCTTGCGGGTCTGGTGGTGGGTGCAGGCCGTTCCAGTAGAACCGGGCGGTGTCCGTGCCGAAGCAGGCGCCCGCTGCCAGCGGGCGCTGAGTGCCTTTACCGGAGAGGTCGAGGCGATCAACCGGCGGATTCGTGACTGCAACCTGAAGCTCCCCGCCGGGGTGTCCCACCTCGCCTACCTCGTCGTGGAGGACGAGGTGCGCCGCATTCAAAGTGCATAGCTTCGCGCAGCTCTGCGGCCTCTCGGGCAGGCCGTCACTAACCTGATTATCTCCCCTGACTGACTCATGTTATCATAGGAATCGGTCAGAATAAATTTGCCTCGAAGCTGGGAAGGACAGGGAGTGATGTCGAGCCAGAATTCTGTTCAAGACGCGATCGCACTGATCAAGAGTGGTCGGCGGGATGAAGCGCGGGCGATTCTCACCGGTATTTTGAAAGATGATAAGGATAATCTGGCGGCATGGGCAGGCATGGTGCAGGTCGCGAACAACCGCGAAGAGGCAGCGGCCTGCTTGAAACAGGTGCTCCGCCTGAAACCGGGCGATCCCTGGGCGTCCAGGCAGCTTGAAAAGCTGGAGCCAGCCCAGCCTGAGCCAGCGCCCCCCGCGCCGCCTCCTCCCCCTTCGCCTCCCGCCTACGCCCCTCCCGCTTCACCGCCTTCCCCAACCGTCCCCGCGGCCCAGGAGTCGGCGGATTTCATGGCGAGCACGCAGCCTCACGCGCAGGCCCCGCTTGCCGATTCGGGCGGGTGGGTAGAAGCATCCGATTCCACGCCTGTCAGTGCAGCCGATGCAACCGCCCGGCTTGAGCCGGAGCCGCTTCAGCGCCTGTCAAAAACCGCCGAGGAGCCTCAGCCAGCAGCTCCCCCTGCCGAGAAACCGACGCGGGGCCGGTCGAATACCTTGCTCTATGTCGGCATTGCCGTGCTCGTCCTGGCGATCTGTGCCATCGTGGTCGGGCTTTTGGTGGCTCTGTCCAGTAGGGGACCATCGATTCTGCCCGGTGGCGGCGGGAGTGGAGCCGTCTACGATGGTGGTGATGGATACAACACGACCCTGGTTCAAACGATCGGTCTGGGGCAGACGCAGCAGGCCCGCCTGGACGACTTATTTGACGCGCACAACTGGCAGTTCGACGGGACGGCGGGGCAGTCGGTGACCATCCGGGTCAACGCCCTGGAAGGCAGCGACCCACACGCCAAGCTGCTCGACCCGCACGGGCGGGTGATCGCCGAGGACGACGACGGTGGCGGCGGCTACGACGCGCTGATCGTGATGAACCTGCCGTCCGATGGCGTCTATACCGTTCGCGTCGACATGTGGACGACCGGGCCGTATTCCATCTCCGTGGAGTAGCCTGCCGCCCGGCGTTTACTCGCCTATTGTCAGTCTGAGGGAGTCCGGGCTGATACCGGGGGCGTCGGCAAATCGGGACGCGATCTCCCGCAGTGTTTCTCCGGTCACCGGGTGGATGGTCTCCGGGGCGAGGTCGGCCAGGGGCAGCGCGACGTGCGCCCTGGTCAGGATTTCCGGGTCGGGGATCGTGATCCGGTGAGCCGGGTCGTCCAGCACCAGGTCACCGAACAGCGCGATGTCGATGTCAATCGGGCGGGCTGCGTATTTGTCTGCCCTGCGCACCCGTCCCAGGTCGGTTTCGATGGGCCGGAGAAGGGTCGATTTGACCTCAAGCGGCGTGGTGCCTGCCGCTACCTCGATCAGGGCCGCCGCGTTCAGGTAGGGTGGCTGGTCGAGCACCTCGCCCGCCGGGCCGAGCGGCAGCGATCGGTAAACCTGGGAGACTCTTAGGAGCGTCACCCGCTCCTTCAATAGCGCCACCGCTTCGGGCAGGTGGCGCTCCGGGTCGAGGTTCGACCCCAGCGTGAGGAACACCGCCGCCTTACTCAAAATCAGCCTTTGACCGCTCGATCTCGACCCCCACCGACCGGGCGAAGCGCAGCGCGCCCGGCTTTTCGATCCGCACAATCGCCCGTTCCGCCCCGCCTTCGATGCACAGTCGGGCGACCGCCGTCGCCAGCGACTCGACCAGGTCGTGCCGGGTGGTGTCGGCCTCGACGTAGGCGATGATCGTCTTGGCGATCGTCTTGTAGTCGAGCGTCTCGGCCACGTCGTTCGTTAGCCCCGCCCGCCGCAGATCGGCAAACAGCGTGAGGTTGATCAGGATGTCCTGTTTCTTTTCTCGCTCCCACTCCTGGAAGCCGATGAAGCCGCGCACCAGCAGGTCGCCGATCACGATCTTGTCCTGGGCCATGCCTGCCTCTCCTTTAGGCTGTTAATGGTGAAACGCCCCCAGCAGGCCCTCGCCCCCGTCGACGAACAGCTCGGCCCCGGTGATAAAGTCGTTCTCGGCCAGCGAGACGACCGCCTGCCCCACCTCGTCCGGGTCGGCGGAGCGCTTCAGCGGGACGCCCCTCTCGATCTTCTGCCAGGCTTCGCCCTGTGGATCCATCCCGCCTGGCGGCAGGATCGGGCCTAACACCAACGCGTTCACCCGGATGGCCGGGGCCAGCGCCCGCGCGCTGACCTTCGTCAGGTGGCGCAGACCGGCCTTGCTGACGCCGTGCTGCACGTAGCCATTCCAGGGGTAAACGCCGCTCAGGTCGACGATGTTCACGATCAGCGCCGGGGCTTCGCGCTCGCTTTCGCCCATCAGCCGGGCGGCCTGCTGGCTGCACAGGAACGGCGCACGCAGGTTCACGCGCATCGAGCGCTCCCAGCTTTCCGGCGTGATCTTGTCAAACGCCTGCTTCTGAAAGGAGGCCGCGCTGTTCACCAACACGTCAAGCCGCCCGAATTGCTCGCGCGCCGCCTCAAATAATGCCACGATCTGATCCGGCTCGGTCAGGTCTGCGGAGAAGGTCGACGCTTTCACGCCCAGCGCCTCGATCTCGCGCCGGGTCTGCTTCGCCTCGTCCTCAGAGCGCCCGTAGTGGATCAGGATGTCCGCGCCCCGGCGGGCCAGCGCCAATGCGATCGCCTTACCCACCCGATGGGCGCTGCCTGTGACCAGCGCCGCCTTATTGTGCAGGTCCAATTCTGTCCTCCTGGCCTACGCGGCGGCTTTCAGCAGGCTGGAAGCCGTCCGGTACGCCTCGACCAGCGCGTCCACCACCACCGTCTCCGGGTCGCTCTCCCTGGCGAATCGCTCGTACCGGATCACGCCCCCCGGCGTGCCCCACTCGGTGTGCCACTCGGCCAGCGAGGGGAGCTGCCTGTCGAGTCCGTCCGGCACCGGCCAGGCGTAAAAGTAAAAATAAGGCTGGCCCACGTCCGGCGTGCCGGGCGAGAACCCAAAATTGATGTGCGGGTCGTGGCGCTCGTCCATCCCATCCACGAACCAGATCGTGGAGAGGTCGAACCCGTGCGGCCAGAGCGCGATCGGAGTCTGCGGGCCGTACATCCGGGCCTTCAGGCGGGCGAGCGTCCCAAACATGCGCCACATCACCTCGGCGTAGACCTTCGCCTGGGCGACGTCCGGCTGGAAGGGCGTTGTCTCGGTGATCTTCTTCCGGTTCGGGTCGAGTCTGTGCCCCACCCGCCCGAAGGCGTCGAACACCGCGTCGAACAGCGACGTCTGGTTATACCCTTGCAGCCCGATTGCGAAAGTCTCGGTTCCATCCCGCTCGTAGATGACCGCTGTCCGGGTGAAGTCCAGCCGCAGCTCGCCTCCGAAGCTGAGCGGTCCGGTCGTCGCGCCGCTGGCGATCGGGATCGCGCTGTATTCCAGCTCGTTCGGCATCGGGCTTACTCCCAGCAGCCGCGTCGAGCGCAGGGTCTGCATCGATTGGTGAAGGGCGGTTCTCGTCTCATCCCAGTTTGAAAGGTCCGGTAAGACCATGGTCTGTCTCCTCATGTCCCAATCAGGCAGCGGTCATTCCTTTCGACGCGCCCTGGGCCGGAACCCTTTCGTGGGGGCGGTGGTCTGGGTGGTGAGAGGCGTATTGGCCCGCTGTCCGCCTGGCTCAGGCCCGGCTGTTCAGCGCCTCTTTCGCCACCTTGATCTGGTAGTCAAGCTCGGTGAGCATCCGCACCAGGATCAGCTCCTGCACGTGGAGCTGCTCCCGCTCGTCGGCCAGTTTGTTGTAGCGCACCACGCTCGCCTTGAAGGACTCGTTCCATTCCCGGTAAATGGCCTGCCGCCTGTCCTCTGGCAGGGTGTCACTGTCCAGCTTTTCGATGAACTCGTTGTTGAGCTGATCCTGCCGGGCGGGCTGCGACTCCATCGAGCGCTGGACAGAGCGCACGGCGGCCTGCACCGTCTCCAGGTCGGCGAGCGTGCGGTTGCGCTTGACCTCTAATTCGGCCAGATGTTGGGCGGTGTTTTCGTTTGGCATGTCGTTTACCTCGGTGAGGAAGGAGCCGGCAGCGATCTCTCGATGGCGGGTGTGGATCGATCACCCGCGCAGATTTTACCCCAGGTCGGCGGTCGGCAACTAGGAAATACGGGCTAAACGGGTTGAGCGCCGATGCCTGCTCAGGTAAGTTCTTCGCCCAGCCACCGGTCGAGCAGCGATTGCAGGTCCTCGACCGAGCGGCCTGCGCGGTCGAACGGGTGACCGCTCTCCTCGATCAGCGCGACCGCCCGTTCCAGGCAGGATTGCGCCTCCTGCTGCCTGCCCCAGGCCGGGTTGTCGTGCAGCAGCCGGGCGACGTTGGCAAGCGTCGTCGCCAACCCACCCAGGTCGCTCAGCCCCTCCCACAGAGAGAGCGCCTGCTCGTGGTGCGCCAGCGAGTGCTCCGCCTGGTCGAGGTCGCGGTAGATCAGGCCCAGGTTGTCCAGCGTCGTCGCCAGCCGCGCCGGGTCGCCGAGCTGCTTGCGGATGGCGAGCGCCCGCTTGCAGTATTCCAGTGCTTCCTCAGGCTGGGCCAGGTCGCGGTAGACCAGGCCGATGTCGTTGAAGCTCACCCCCATCCCCACCTGGTCGTCCACCTCTTCGCGGATGGGCAGCGCCTGCTCGTAGTAGATCAGCGCCTTTTCGGCGTCGCCCAGGTCCCGGTAGGCGCGGCCAATGTTGTTCAGCGTCACCCCCAGGCCAACCCGGTCCCCGCTCGCCTCGCGGTAGGGTAGGGATCGTTCGTAATAGTCGAGCGCCTTGTCGGGCTGGCGCATGTCCCGGTAGATCACCCCCAGGTTGTTGAGCGTGATCGCGATTCCGTGTGGGTCGTCCAGCGCCTCCCAGATTGCCAGCGCCTCCTGGTAATGGGCCAGCGCCTCCGTCGGTTGGTCCAG
>JARRJX010000110.1:0-6429 GCA_037388645.1 Chloroflexota bacterium | reverse complement strand
TCTCCGGCTCTTGAGGCGCATCCGTCATGGCTGGCGCGTCAGCTTCCTGTGCCGCTGCTTCGCCTTCAACCGCTGTCGGGGCTGGAATGGGCGTGGCGGTAGGCTCCCCACTACTCTCAGCCGGGGCCGCCTCACCTGCACATCCTACCAACGCCGCTACCACGATCATCAATGTCAGTAATTGCTGTCGTTTCAACGCTGTCCGTTTCTTCTGATTCGTCAATTCTCTGGCTCAAGTCGGGAGAAATACTGCCGGATCACGTCGCGTAGGCCCAGCGGGACGTACCCGCTCTCCAGCGCCTCGTTCACCGCGCCCTCGTAGTCGCCGTAGACCTGGTTGTAGGGCACGCTGGATTCACCGGCGGGGTTCTCGGCGAAGTTCCCCTCGACGCCGGTCGGCATACCGGCCCCTGGGTCGCCGGGGATGTCCACCTGCTCGCCGCCTTCCCCGCCCACGCGCTGCGGGTCGTAGATGTCGTCGTAGGGCACCTCGCCGCCGTCGCCGGGGCCGTTGTCGGTGGGCATCTGTTCGCCTGCCTGCCCGCCCTGAGTCTCGCCCTCAAACTCGCCGCGCCCGGCCCCGCCGCTGCCCGGCCCTACGTCCGGCTGGCCGTCCGGCTGGCCCTCGCCGGGCTGCACCTGCCCCATGCCTCCCTGTCCGGGCTGCGGAGCCTGGTTCTTGCCCGCATCGGCCAGGTCGCCCTGCCCCTCGCTTACCTGGTCGGCCAGATCGTCGACCTCCTGCGTCGAGCCGCTCCCCGCCTCGGCCAGATCCCCGGCAGCCTGGTCAAGCGCCTCCTGCGCCGCCTCCGTGTCGCCGGACTCGATTGCCTCGGCGGCGTTGGCCAGCGATTCGGCCAGATCGGGGTTGCTGTCTGCCAGCGCGTCGGCAGCCGATTGCAGCGAGCTCGCCAGATCGGCCAGCTCCTCATCCGAGAGGGTGCTCAGGTCGAGGTTGGATAACGCCTCGGCAGCCGCCAGGGGATTCTCCTCGGCCAGCGCCTCGGCCACGTCGTCGAGCGCCGTCCCGTTGAACTGCCCGCTGGCCTGGGCAAGCGCCTCCTGGCGCTGTGCGGCAAACTGGGCGCTGAGGTCGCGCAGCTCCTGCTCCGCCGCGTCGAGCGCGGCCACCCCTTCTTCCTGTGTCACTCCGCCCTGTTCCAACGTCTCGATTGCCTCGTCCAGCGTCTCGATCAACGCGGCCTGCTCCTCGGCGGTCAGCGTCGAATCCTCAAGCACGTCTTGCCGGATCGTCTCTAATTCCTCCAATTCCTGCGCGATCGCCTCTTTCACCTCGCTGCGCTGGCGGAGCACGTCGTCCTGCGGGTTGGGCAGCCAGGCAGCCAGCCCCAGGGCCAGGACGAGCAAAGGGATCACCCCCCATTCCCGCCAGTTCGCCTGGAAGGGCATCCCCTGCGCCGGGTTGACCAGGCGGGCGCTTTGCAGGGCATCTTCGAACTGGTGGGTCACGATCTGCGGCGACTCGCTGCGCAGCATCCCCTGCGCCAGCTCCACGGCGGTCGACAGCCGCTCTTTCAGGCCGAAGCTCAGGTCGAAGCGGCGCGCCAGCTTGATCGGCGCGCGCCGCCAGAGCCAGACGGTCAGCAGGGCGGCCAGGACGCCAGCCACGGCCAGCAGGACGCTGGTGATGACGATCGCCGCTGTATCGAGCAGCGGCCAGAAGCGGGACGCGACCGCCAACAGCAGGCTCAGGAACAACCCGGCGGCCAGCCCACGCGGCAGCCAGTCGATGCTCTGCTGCAAGCGGAGCCGGGCATGCCAGCGAGACATGGCCTGGTTAAGCTGCCGTAGATTGGAAGTCTGGAGAGCCATCTTACACTTCCGTTCGGCGCACGAAGCGCACACTAAACGATAACAATACGACCGATCCGATCAGATAGACTACCGTAAACACGATCCAGGGGGAAATCAACGGCAGCGTGGTCCCGTTGGAAAGAGTCTGCGTGAAGTAGAAAGCCGTCCCGTTCTGGAGCAGCACGACTTCGGTCAGCACGCCCGCCGTGATCGGGTTGATCGAGGCCAGCAGCCCAAAGGTGTAGGTGAGCAACGCTTCCAGCAGCGGCTGGTCATAGAAACTGCCGAAGCCGAAAGCCGTGATCGGCAGCAGGGCCAGCAGCCCCAGCGGCAGCGCCAGCGTCATGATCAGGGCGAAGCTGTAGGTCAGGATGCTGGCGGAGAGCGTCCGCTTCGTCCAGGCGGAGAAGAAGATGCCGACCGTCCCATAGGCAATCGCCGTGACCAACAGCAGCTCGATTGAGAGCAGCACCTCTTCAATCGTCACGCCGCCCATCAGGAAGGCCAGGCTTTGCAGGGGGACGGCCACAAACAACAGCAGCACGATGTAGGCCAGCGCCGAGACGAGCTTCCCAAACACGATCCTGCGGGCGGGGAGCAGCGTGGTACGCAGCAGCTCGAAGGTGCGGCGCTCTCGCTCGCCGCTGACCGCCGCCGTGGTGAAGGCGGGCGCGATGAACGACACCATGAACAGCTCGACCGCCACCACCCCGGAGAAGATCACCTTGCCGATCACCCCGCCGGTGGTGCTCAAGGTTAGCGAGGCGGAGGTGCTGTAGATGATGTAAAGCAGCACGACGAAGCCGCTCATCACCAGCACGTACCCGGTCAGCACCACCACCGCCCGCGTCCCGCGCATCCGCCCGCGCAGCTCCTTCAGCGTAACCGGGTTGCGCCGCATCCAGCGGCCCAGGGCCGACTGCCGGGGCATGGGTATCTGCGGGTCGATTGGTGAATCACTCATACGGCTCGATGTCCTCGTTAACTCGCCAGCGCCATCAAAATGGATTATACGGCAAGCAGCCGGGCGTTCTGCCAGTTTGCCCAATGTGCCAGCAGCCCCAGCCCGCCGAAATCCCCCGCCAGCAGGATGATTCGCGCGAGCTCCAGCGGGCCAGCCAGGAGCGGCGTGCTGGCGATTGCGTTCCAGACGACGGCGATAAACGCCGCCCCGACCGCGCCGCCGAGCAAAGCGGCCAGCAGGCTCAGGTTAGGCTCGTCGACGAACAGCGCCACCGACACCCCCAGCGTCGTCAGAACCGGCAGCATCGCCCAGGGCAGCAGCCCCGCCGTCAGCGCCCGCAGAGCCAGGCGAAAGAACGGGATGCGCCCCCCCGGCAGCAGCCGGACGGATGGGTCGACCACCCCCGCTTCCCCCAGCACCTCGCTGGACGCACGCCAGGAGGCGAAATCGGACAGATCGATCTGCAGCACGCCGATCGCCAGCACCGGGGTGACGACCAGCGCGAGGGCGACCAGCCAGCGAAGCTGCCACAGCGCCGCCAGGGCCAGCCCCCAGGCCACGTCCCCCGCCCCCATATCCACCAACCGGCGCGGGTCCTGCCCCGGAGTCCCCATCTGGCGAGCCACCCGCCGGGCGCTGATCGCCGGGGCGAGCAGCAGCAGGGTGAGGATCACCCCGAAGCTCAGGCCGACCAGCGCCGCCCCGATCACCCGCCAGCGTGCCAACCAGGTCAGGGCCGAGATGATGGCGAGCGCGCCTGCGCCGATGGGCGCGGCGAGCCGCAGGCGGTCAAGCGGCGCGGGTTTCAATCGCCGCGCGTGGGAGAAGAGTGGATTCTCCCACCACCCCTGCAAAAGGGCCAAAATCGGCTCCAACAAGGTCATGTCACCGGCCCTTGCGCTGCCAGGTATAGATGCCATGCTGTCCGGCGGCCTATGAGACGATCCCTTTCGTCGCCCGCATAAATACCGACTCCAGATCGCGTGTTTCCTCGACGAAGTGGATGACGGGCACGCCCGCCCGCACCAGCGCCCCCAGCAGGTCGCTCACGTCCTGGTCTTCCCCCGCCAGGCTGACGTGCAGCCGGTGCCGCCCGTTGTCGGGCTTCAGGTCGTCGACGGCCTTCACGCCCTCCACGCCGAACAGCGTCTCTTTCGCCCTGTCCACCTCCCCCAGCAGGGTGATGATCAGGTCGCGGTGGGGGATGAGCTGGCGCTGCATCTCCTCGACGCTGCCCTCCATCACCAGCTTACCCGCCTCGATGATCCCCACGTCGGTGCAGATTTCGGCCACGTCGGCCAGGATGTGCGAGGAGAAGAAGATCGTCTTGCCCATACCGGCCAGCTCGACCAGCAGCTCGCGGATCTCCACCCGCGCCCGTGGGTCCAGCCCGGAGGCCGGTTCGTCCAGGATCAGCACCTTCGGATCGTGGGCCAGCGTCCGCGCCAGGCACAGGCGCTGCTTCATCCCACGGGAGAGGCTGTCGACCATGTCGTCGGCGCGGTGCGAGAGGTCGACCAGCTCCAGCAAGTCGCGCACCAGCGGGGGGCGCTCCGCTTCAGGTATATCATAGCACGCCGCGAAAAAGTCCAGGTATTCCCAGACTTTCATGTCGTCGTACACGCCGAAGAAGTCCGGCATGTAGCCGATCACCCGGCGAACGTCCATCGCCTGTTTGGTGACCGAGTGGCCCGCTACCCAGGCTTCGCCCTCGGTAGGGGCGAGCAGCGTGGTCAGGATGTGCATGGTGGTGGTCTTGCCCGCCCCGTTGGGGCCGACGAACCCGTAGATCGCCCCCTCTTCGACCGTGAGGGTGAGGTCGTCGATGGCCGTGATGTTTTTGTAGCGCTTCGTCAGCCCCTTGGTCTCGATAATCGCCGCCATGTTGCCTACTCCTCCACGCTCGTCTCTCCCAGTAAGGTCACGTCAAATCGTGAGATCGCCGACGGCGGCGCGATCGTGGGCACGCGAATCCGGGCCTGCACGCCGCCCGTCGAATCGACGTAGCGATCCACCTCGCCGATCTCGGTATCCCCCCACCCCAGGTCGACGTGCTTCCATCTCCCCATCGCAAAATCCCACAGGTCGACGTTGGGCACGCGCTCCTGGTTCCCGTAGCTGCTTTCCAGGTGGATGACCAGCGACTCGACCTTGGGCAGTGGGACAAAGGGCAGCGGCTCGAAGCGGAACGACACCTCGTCGCCGCCCTCCAGGTACATGTTGTAGGGTGACTCGATGTAGCTGAAGCCGGTCGATGGGACCTCCAGGAAGCGCCAGGTCATCAACCCCGGAGGGACGCTGCTGGTCCGCTCCGTGGTGCGCGCCAGGCCGGTCTCCAGCTCGGCGATGTGCAGCGACATGTCGATCGAGCGGGCGTTGGCGTTGAGTACCTGTGTGGTTTCCGGGGCATAGTCGCTCCAGCCTATCAGGTAAGCTCCAGGGCCGAGCGAGTTGCTGGCGAGGATGCTGGTCAGCAGGTTGCAGCGCCGCAGATCGACGCCAGGTGAGTAGCAGTTGTCGACGTGGGCAAGCTGGGGAACCAGCTCATAGGTGTAAGGATAATAACCGCCGTAGCCCGACGGATTGGCCGGATACGGGTCGAGACCCTGGGCAGCAGTGGGGGTGGAATAGGCATTCTTGACCACCACGTCGACCGGCAGCACCTCCCCGGCGGGCAGGTCGGGCAGCGCCCGGACAGAGCCGGCCAGCACCAGCGACACGCCGGTCAGGTCGACGTCGCTCTCGTTGACCACCTCGCCGGTCACGTGGAAGCCGTCCTCCGTCGCGCTCAGGCTCAGGTCGCCGCCGATGCGCGGCACATCCTGTGAATACCCCTCGACCACGAAGGGCTGCACCGCGCCGATGTCCACCCGGACGTGGCGCAGGGTCGTCTCCTCCCCCTGCTCGACGGTGACCTCGCTGATCGCGGTAAACGTCCCGCCCCCGAACTCGCTCGGCATGGGCCGCGCCAGGAACCCCCGCTCAAGCTGGATGTCGTAGGAGGCGCGGCGCGGCGACCAGACGCCCAGCAGCGACTCCACGCGCGCCGTGTTGGTGTCCGGCCAGGTCTGGATGACGGTCAGCTGGTGCAGGATAGCCTGCGAACCGCGCAGTTGGAAGCCGGTCACGTAGGCAATCGCGGAGAACAGGACTACCAGGGCGGGGATGGTCAGCCAGGAAAGCTCGCGGCGCTTGAGCCGCCTCAAAACCAGGAAATTCACCGGGCCGACCAGCACCACGTAGATGCCCAGGAAACCGCACAACTGGATCACCGACGGCAGCTTGACGCCGGGCACGGCGGAGACGGCCTGTGACGCGGAATCCCAGCGGCTCCGGAAGCCGTAGGCCCAGCCGGGGCGCGGGTCGCCGTCGAGCAGCACCCAGGCCCACAGCAGGTCGAGCTTATCCCACGAGCGGAGCGGCTCTAGCCCCGGATCGGCGGCCAGGAAATCCACCCGCCCATATCCCATCTCCCGCTTGGCGATCAGCGGCGTGCTCCCGTCGGCTGCGAGCACCTGCCCGCCGTCGACCAGCGGCCCGGTCGCCACCTGGGCCTCGACCTGAGCCTGCAAGGGGAACGGCTCGTCGATCAGCGCTGCCAGCGGGGCCAGCGAGGCGTCCTCGCTGCCATCGACTGCAACCGGCAGCAG
>JARRJX010000109.1:0-8013 GCA_037388645.1 Chloroflexota bacterium | reverse complement strand
ATGCTTTTCTTTTTTATGACGAACCTGATCATTGCCTGCGGCATCACTCTTATGCTATCGCCCGCCGCTCGAACTCGTGCGGCCAGCATAGCCAACCGCTGGCCGCGCCGCCAGTCCACTGGAGAAGGGTGACATGCCTGATATGATCGCGTCACACCGCCGCGGTTATCGTGCCTTGCCTGTCCAGGTTCCCGCCTCGTGGGCCTGGAGGATCTTCACCCTGTTCTGGCTAGCTGTCTGGATCGCCACGCCGATCTCGCTCTGGACGGTTGGTAAGCGTTTCACCCCGCTGCTCACAACATTGGGTGTGCTGGCCCAGGCCGTCGCAACCAGCACCGGGTTGGCGATGATCTGGCCTGCCCGGCGCATCATAACCACGATGCTCATCGTCGTCGGCCTCACCTGGCTGGTCGAATGGGTCGGCTCGACGACCGGCGTTCCCTTTGGGCGCTATCAATACAGTAGTATCTTGCAGCCTCAGGTGGCGGGCGTGCCGCTGCTCATTCCGCTGGCCTGGTGGATGATGCTCGGCCCAGCCTGGGCAGTTGCGACCTCTATTCTGACCCCGCTCCACCCCTTACTTGGACGCTGGTATGGGCCACTCGCTGCGTTGCTCTCCGGCGCAGCTTTCACCGCCTGGGACTTCTACCTGGTTTCAGGCCGTCGGGCTTGGCCTTTTCTGGAGGCAGCCGGGCCCGGCGCTGGTAGGTTTCATCTTGATGGGCCTCTTTGCGGTCTTCGCCTGGCTTCAGGAGTATCTCCGTGCTTGAACCGCTGCTCTGGACACTTGCCGGATTTCTTTCCGGGGCGGTTCCCTTCTCGGTGCTCATCGGGCAACTGGCCGCCGGCGAGGATATTCGCCGCCATGGAGATCACAACCCCGGCGCGGCCAACGTACTGCGCGCGGCAGGCATACCCGCCTTCGCGATTGCCTCTCTCGCTGACTACCTGAAAGGGGCGATCCCGGTGGGCCTGGCTTTTTACGTCGTCGGGCTGCGGGGCTGGCCGATCATCCTGGTGGCGCTGGCCCCAGTGTTGGGCCACATGTTCAGCCCTTTGCTGCGCTTTCGGGGCGGCAAAGCGGTCGCCGCCACCTTTGGCATCTGGACCGGCCTGACGTTGGGGACAGTACCCACGCTGCTGGGCATGCTGCTCGCTTTGTTGTTCAGTGTTTTCAAGGTGAGCGGATGGGCGGTCATCACTGCATTCACTGCACTGGGCCTGTTCATCATCCCCTACTACGGTCCGGCCTATCCAGCCTTTATCACGATCTGGGTTGCGAACCTGCTGCTGTTGGCCTACAAGCACCGCCACGACCTGATCCAGTCGCCCGGTCTCCGCGACTGGATCAAGCGCCGGCTGGTTGCATAAGAGGTGGTTATGATAATTATCTGGGCTATGGTATCGCTGGCGCTCTTTGTGATGTTGTTCACCGTGCTGCTGAACCTGATTACCTTCACCCGGCTTATTGCCCGCCCACCGGAGCCGCATGCGCAGGCCACACTGCCCGGCGTTTCCATCCTCGTCCCGGCCCGTAACGAAGCCGCCGTCATCGGCGAGACGATCACCAGATTGCTTGCGCTCCTTGATGACGATTCCACCGACGGCACGGCAGAAATCGCCCGAGCCACTGCCGGGGATGCTCCCAACTTGCGCATCATCAAAGGAGCGGCGCTGCCTCCTGGCTGGCTAGGCAAGAGCTGGGCCTGCCACCAATTGGGTGGCTACGCTCGCGCCGATCTGTTGATCTTCGCCGACGCCGACGTTCACTGGCATCCCGCCGCACTGCGCTCGCTCGTCGAGGCCATGCAGCACCACAGGGCTGACATGCTCACTGTCTGGCCCACACAGATCATGAACACCTGGGCAGAGCGGCTTACTGTAGGCCTGATAATGTTGGTAGTAGGGGCCTACCTGCCGGAGATCGCCACCCGAATCATACCCGGCCCGCTTTTTGCCGCCGCTAATGGGCAGGTGATTGCCTTCCGTCGCCCGGTCTATCTAGCGATAGGGGGGCATTCTATCGTCCGGGATAAGATCGTAGAAGATGTCGCCTTGGCGAGAGCTGTCAAAAAGCCGGGTTACAAACTGATGCTGGTTCTTGGCAACCGCCTGATCAGCACCCGCATGTATGATGGCTGGCCCGCTATCCGGGATGGTTTCGCCAAGAACATTCTGGCAGGGCACGGCGGCCTGTTTATGCTGCTGCTCTCGATGATCTTTCATCTGCTCGTATTTGTGGCCCCCTGGCTCTGGCTGGCGCTGGGCGGACTCCTTCCTCACAGTCCAATGTGGCCCGTCGTTCCGCTGATCTTAGGGCTGAGCGGCGCGATCGTCCGGGCGCTCACGGCGGCGCTCGCCCACCAGCCGCTGCTCGATGGACTGCTTATGCCCCTTTCTGCACTGCTCATGACCCTCATAACCATCAGAGCCGTGCGCTGGCACCTCACCGGCCAAACCCGTTGGAAAGGCCGGACTCTCATACCGCCACAGGCCAACCTCGTTCCATGAAAAGGTTCGCGGCCAGGCAGCGCTATGCCTCAGATTGCCCCATCGTCGTCATTGGCGGGGGCATTGGCGGCCTGAGTGCCGCTATTCACCTTGCAGCGCAGGGTCGCCGCGTGATTGTCTTCGAGCAAAATGAGATTGTCGGCGGCAAGATGGGGCAGTATCGTGATTCCGGCTATCGCTGGGATACGGGGCCGTCGGTTATCACCATGCGCCACGTCCTTGAAGACCTGTTCAGCGCGGCGAGCCGCAATCTGTCAGACTATCTCGACCTGCACCCAGTCGAACCTCTGACTCGATACTTCTGGCAAGATGGCAGCAGGCTGAACGCCTCTCGCAATTTTGATAGGATGCTGCCGCAGATCGAGGCGATCGCCCCTGGCGATGGTCCGGGTTACCGTCGTTTCCTTGCCTACGCGGAGCGCCTGCACCGCATCACTGGGCCAGTCTTCATCTACGACCGGCCCCCCACGCCCGCCAGTTTTCTCAAAGTTCACCCGCTCGACATCCTGCGCGTCGATGGCCTGCGCACGATGGCACAGGCGCAGGCTGCCTTTGTCAAATCCCCCCATATGCAGCAGTTTTTGGGCCGCTTCGCCACCTACGTTGGTGCCAGTCCGTATCTGGCCCCGGCTACGCTCAACGTCATCGCCCACGTTGAACTCAATGGTGGAGTCTATTATCCGGCAGGCGGTATCTATGCCATTGCCAAAGCCTATCAAACTGTTGCCCAGGAACTTGGCGTCGAGATCGTAACTGGCTGCGGCGTGCAATCGATTGAAGTGGAGGCGGATCGCGTAGTAGGTGTCTCCCTCGCGAATGGATCGCAGGTAGCCACCTCAGCCCTGATTGCTAACCTCGATGTGACAACTGTCGCGGAGAAGCTGCTCCCCCCGAACACCCTCCCAGCCCAGCGGCTGGCCCACCTGCAGAACAGCGAGCCTTCTGGTTCGGGTTTTGTCCTGCTGCTCGGTGTCCGGGGCCAGCGTCCCGACCTCGCCCATCACAACATCTTCTTCTCAACCGATTACCGGCGCGAATTCGATGACATTTTTGAGCGGGGCCAGCCGCCCAGGCAGCCCACCATCTATGTGGCGATCAGTGCAAAGACCACCTCCACCGATGCCCCGCCCGGCTGTGAGAACTGGTTTGTACTGGTCAACGTCCCCGCTGACAATGGGCACTTCAACTGGGCGGAGCAGGCTACAACCTATCGCGATCGGGCGTTGGCGCGGCTGGCGGATTTCGGCCTTGATATCCGCGGTCAGATAGAGGTGGAACGCCACCTGACACCGCCTGACATCGAACACCTGACCGGGGCGCGGCAGGGCGCGCTCTATGGTGCCTCGTCCAACAATCGCTGGGCGGCCTTCCGCAGGCCCCATAACCGCGACCCGCATCTGCACGGCCTGTACTACGCGGGGGGAACGACACATCCGGGCGGAGGCGTCCCGATGGTCACGCTCAGCGGCAAAGTCGCCAGCGACCTGCTGCTTGAGGACGGTTTCTGATAATGAGACATGTGATTTCGTTGATCGCCAGAGAGTGAGCCGAACAACCCCGATGCCCCAATTCCCACCCATGCCCGATCCACAATCCGGCTTGTTGGCTTTGCAAGCCATGCTGCGTGAGCGGCATCCGCTGGCGGCGATGCAGGTCTTCCACGCCCGTTTGGGTGATGTCTTCCAGATCAATCTGCCAGGCTTTAAGCCCATCGTGATGGCCGGGCCAGATGCCGCCCGTTTTGTGTTGGTCATTGGGCGAGATAACCTGCGCTGGCGTAACGAGTCAGATCCAGTGACGGATTTGCTCGGCCATGGCGTTCTGGTCGAAGACGGCGCGTCGCACGACACGCTGCGCGCCCTCATGAATCCTTCTCTGCACCGCACCATGCTGGAGACTTATGTTCAGGCCATGCAAACCCGCACCGACCAGATTCTTGACTCGTGGGTCGACAATGGCACCATCGATATGCTGGTCGAGATGCGGAAAATCGCGCTGCTCATTCTGGTTGACACTCTCTTCGGTGCGGATTTCACGCCGCACATGCAGCGGCTCTGGGCCGCCGTGCTGGGCGTGATCCGCTACATCTCACCTGGTCTGTGGATGCTCTGGACCGGAGTGCCACGTCTGGGATTCAAGCGCGCCATCCGCCAGATGGACGCCTATCTCTACGGGCTGATCGATGCACGGCGGACGCAGATTAGCGACGGCGAGGCCCCTCATGATCTGCTCGGCGCGCTGCTGGCCGCCGGTCTGGAGGACGACCTTATCCGCGACCAGCTGCTGACCATGCTCATCGCCGGCCATGATACCTCAACCGCCCTCTTAGCCTGGGCGCTCATGCTGCTCGGCCAGCATCCCGAATCACTCGCGCAGGCGCAAGCTGAAGTGGATGCTGTTCTAATGGGGAGCACCCCGGATATGTCCGCCATCCACCAGCTCGACTACCTGGGCCGGGTCATCAAGGAAGCACTGCGTCTTTACCCACCCATTCACCTGGGGTCGCGGCTGGCTGCGCAGGACATCACTTACCAGGACTTTCTGATCCCAGCGGGTACCCGCGTCATCTACTCCATTTACCTCACACAGCGTCATCCCGCCTGCTGGCCTGACCCCAATACTTACAACCCGGATCGTTACAATACGGCCCGCCGCGACCCGCCCTACACCTGGCTGGCGTTCGGTGGCGGGCCACGCAACTGTATTGGCGGGGCGTTTGGGCAGATCGAGTCGAAGGTTGTGCTGGCCCGCATCCTTCAGCGTTTTGACCTGCAACTCTTACCACACCGCATCTATCCCCACATGGGAGCCACCCTTGAACCCCGCCCCGGCATCCCAATGCGGATCGCACACCGCATGCTTTAGGCCAGCGAGGGAGGATAACTTGCCTACACTTTTCTATGATGACACATATAGAAAGGAGGTTAGAAGAGTGGACTTTGAGGCTCATTCAGGTCATATGTGCATGAGACATCTCGAAATGCCTGTAGTGGGTCGGGTAGCCGGAGGACATTACTGCCCTCCAGCCCCCTAAGAACGGTACGTGAAAGTTTCCCTTCATACCGCTCAAGCCGCTCGAACGCCCTGTCGGGCAGGACGCGGTTTCTCAACGTAAATGCTCTGGCTGTGTACCAGCCGGTGACAATTCGGATGCAACAACACACGGTTCTCGGCTTTGTCTGGGCCGCCTTTTGACCGCCAGACGATATGATGGTGGTGCCATCCGGTCAGTCTGGTAATCTTCCGTTTGCAGATCGGACAAATGCCGTTTTGTTCTCGCCATAGATAGAGCAGTTGTCGTCGCCCACGCAAGTTCTGTTCCATCTTCACATCCAGCCGTTTCTCGAAGTAGATTTCCCAGTCGGGGTCAAAAGGATTGGCCACGCTGCGGATACCCACATGACGCTTGATGGGCATCTTATGAGCGGCGAATAGGGTAACGGTTTTTCCGTAGCATTCACCCCTAAAGACCCTCTTCTTGCATCCCGCCACCTGGGGGAAGTATTTGTCCATGACCCAGCGGCTACCCTTGTTGGAGTGGCGGCGCTTTGCCCAGCGCCACAAGGCCTGGTGGATCTGGCGGTCAGCGGTTTGGAAGGTGTTGGCACTGACGACATGACGATGATATTGTGTCCATCCTCGGATAACCGGGTTGAGCTTATCAATCAGTCGTCCTGTCTTCACCGTTGGATTGGATTTGATGATGGTGCGAACCTTTTTCAGGAAGCGTTTGACATTTTTCTTGGCGGGCTTGATGATGAGTTTTCCCTTGTACTTCCGAACATTCTGTCCCAGAAAGTCAAAGCCTTCCTCGATATGGACGATATTGGTTTTCTCTGGTGAGAGTGACAAACCGCGTTCGCTCAGGAACTGTTCCACCAATGGACGAATTTCTTGTTCCAGCAGTTCTCTGGTGACACCTGTGATGATGAAATCGTCGGCATAACGCACCAGGTTAACTTTGTGGTTTACGCCGCGAACGGGCCAGCAAGGGTAGTGGGCACGCAGTTGTTTTTCAAGACCGTCCAGGGTCATGTTCATGAGCACGGGCGAGATAATCCCACCCTGGGGAGTTCCCTCGTCAGTAGGATGTAACATGGATTTCTCCATGTACCCTGCCTTGAGCCATTTGTGGAGAATGGGTTTTTCCAGTGGAATGTGTTCCATCAGCCACTCATGGCTGATGTGTTCGAAGCATCCTTTGATGTCGGCATCGAGTATCCATTCCGCATGGCGTTTTCCCGCCAGCGATGCAAAGCATTGTTCGATAGCATCCGCACACGCTCGCCCCTTACGGAAGCCGTATGAGTTCGGGTCTGCCGTTGTTTCAGCGACCGGTTCGAGAGTTATCAGATACAAGGCTTGCATCGCACGGTCTTTCATAGTTGGGATGGAAAGCGGTCGCATTTTCTTCCTTGTTTCATCTTTAGGAATATAGATGCGCCGCAAGGGTTGGGGCCGATAGCCCCGTTGTTGCAGACAATGAACTGCCTTCATTTTCTTGACCGGTGTATCCCAGATTTCTCCGTCTACACCGGGGGTCTTGCGACCCGCATTTTCCGTCACTCGTTTGACTGCCAGCACTTTGGCAGAGTACGAGCGGGTCAACAGACGTTGTAAGGCCTTGACCTTACCCCATCTGCCTTCCTGAGTTGCCTTCACGATACGCGCTTGCAGGCGACGCACTTCCCGATGAGCTTTCTCCCAATTGATGGTATGCCACTCGTCGGACTTGTGGGAAACCGCACCAGTAGCTTGTGGTTCTACCGTCATCTGCTTTGTTTCCTTAGGTCGCTTCCTCAAGTTCTCTCGTGATAAGAGACCAGATGGAAGTCTGCCCGCTTTCGCGTGGAATGATGTTGCCTCTCGGCTCAATTCCTATCCGTTCCGTTACAGAACGGCCTTCGCTTTTTCCATCCTCCTTTACCCACAGCCCCATCGGTATACCTTGCGGCTTCCTTCCCGCGAACGGGAGGGCTATGGGCTTACCGTGTTCCGTCTTGACAACCAGATGGGTTAGGGCCTCGCTCTCCGCCGGTGGCCACTCGTCCATGACAGGGGATTTCGGAGCCCCCGTACCTTGCCACATACCTTTTTTTGGTTGAAGCCTATCAGCGTCTTTGGCTCCACATGTCTGACGACGTTTATCACGAGTTCACATCTGTTGCCCATACCATCCACCCTAGCCCCTCTCGGCTTGACGCTAGCCGGGCCATCCTCCCCTCGCGGTTCTGATGGCAGTCTGATGACTGTGGGATACATTGTCAGCGGGCACTATACGGTTCGTTCCCTCCCCGCACTTCCGCTTAGGGTACTGCTGATGGAACAGCAGGTTCTTTTCAGGAACTGATGTTCCTGTCGAACAATTATCAAGACGACTTTCACGTCGCACCCGAAAATGGACATCCGGTCTGTTTCAAAACGTGATAAGAAGCCAATGCGGTGCAGCCTACATAAAGCCGGGATAATTTGAAAAATGCTTTCGGGGTGGCCAGACTGGGA
>JARRJX010000108.1:0-6468 GCA_037388645.1 Chloroflexota bacterium | reverse complement strand
GCCAGGAAAGGGGATTGCAATGCCCGATCCCGCCAGTTATGAGATAAAACCGTTCCCGCTCCAGCGCCGGGTGATCGCCGATACCGTGCGGATGGGGCGGCGCAAGAACACCATGTACGGGCTGTTCGAGGTGAACGTGACACGCGCCCGGCAGGCGATCCACGCGCACCGGGCGCGAACCGGCCAGGGGCTGTCCTTTACCGCTTTCGTCGTCTCGTGCCTGGGCAAGGCGGTTGAAGACAACAAAGAGGTGCACGGCTACCTGAACGGCTGGAACCAGGTGGTGGTGTTCGACGACGTGGACATCGCGACGATGATCGAGATCGACTTCGAGGGGGAGAAGTTCCCACTGGCGCACGTCATCCGGGCCACCAACCGGCGCAGCGCGCAGGAAATCCACGACGAGATCAGGGGGATTCAGGCCGACCCACAGGCACTGCTGCACGCCAGCAATACGCCGTTCATGCGTTACTTCCTGCTGCTGCCCGCGTTCCTGCGGGATGTATTCTATGGGGTGCTGCTCAGAAGCCCGAAGCTGATGAAACGAACGATCGGCACGGTGCAACTGAGCACCGTCGGGACGTTTGGGCTGGCCGGGTGGGTGATAAGCCCCCCGGTTTACAACCTCAGCCTGATGCTGGGTGGGGTCACCCAAAAACCGGTGGTGGTCGGCGGACAGATCGCCAGCCAGCAGATGATGAGCACCACGCTGTACCTGAACCACGACATCGTGGACGGAGTCCCGGCGGGGCGATTCGCCCACCGGCTGGTGGAGCTGATCGAGGGCGGCTATGGGCTGGCAGGCCCAGGCGAGGAATCTTCATGAGCGGCTGGCTCCCGGCGGCCAGGATTCAAGCATGAGCAATCCCCTTCCCTCTGGATCAATCGAGTGGCCGGAGGCGGCGCACCTGTACCTCGCGCCGCACCTGGACGACGCGGTGTTAAGCTGCGGGGGGATGGTCGCCCAGCAGGCGCGGCGGGGCGAATCGGTGGCGGTGGTGACGATCTTCGCGGGCAGCCCGCCACCCGGCGCGCCGCTCTCGGCGTTCGCCCAGGGGCTGCACGACCGCTGGCAGGGATCGGCCCCGGCGGGGATCGACTTCAGCGACCCGCCCGCCGTGCGCCGCGCAGAAGACCGGCGGGCGCTGGCGCGGCTCGGCCCGGCGATCCGGGCGATCCACCTGGCGCTGGCGGACGCGATCTACCGGCGGCACCCGGCAAGCGGCGAGGCGCTCTACGCGAGCGAGGCGGCGATCTTCGGGCCGCCGCATCCGGACGACCCGGCGCTGGCCGCGCTGCTCGACTCAGCCCCGCCGGGCGGGGACGGGCCGATCTACGCCCCGCTGAGCGCCGGAGGGCACGTCGACCACCGGATCGTGCGGCGGGCGGTGGAGGGCTGGGGGATCGACCCGGCCCGGCTGCGCTGGTACGAGGATTACCCTTATGCCACCGATCAGGGAGCGGTCGAGGCGGCGCTGGGAGCGCGCGGCTCATACGAGCCGATCCTGATCCCATTGGACGAGGAGGCGCTGGCGGCGAAGATCGAGGCCATCGCCGCGCACGAGTCGCAGATCGACACCTTCTGGGCGAGCGTCGGGGCGATGGCTAAAGCGGTGAGCGCCTACGCGGCGCGGGTGGGCGGGGAGCGGGTGTGGCGGAGGAAGTAACCTCAGAGCCAGCGCCGGGTGCGGCGCTTGTAGTCGAGGAACGCCTGGCCGAACGTCTCTTCGAGCATGTCCTCTTCAGGACGGATGAACAGCACGTCCATCAAGACGACAAACGCCAGGACGACGATCCAGGGAGTCAGGGTGCCCAACTGGAGCGCGACCCCGACCAGCACCAGGACGAAGCCAAGGTACATCGGGTTGCGGCTGAGGCGGAACACGCCGGTAGTGACCAGCGTGGTTGATTCTTCGCCGGGTTTGACGGTGGTGCCCAGCCGCTTGAACTCGCCATCGGCCACGAGATTGATCGCAACCCCGGCGAGGAGCGGGACCAGGCCCAACAGGGTGAAAAGCCCGGAGAGCAGCCGGGGGCCGGGCAGCAGGAGGTGCAGGGCGACCATCAGGGCGAGGGCGGCCAGCAGATAGGTAGGCGGCAGGATTTTTTTGGCGGACATATTTATACTACAGCCTCGATTTGGTAGAGCGGGTCTGGCTCAACTATCGATCAGTACGTGGCTGGGCAGGGGATTGTTTCAGCGGGCCGACCGTTACCCGGCGAACGGCACGGCGATGAGCTCGAAAGGCAGCTGACCCCAAATAATTGAGGGTGCCGGGTTACGCTCCGCGATATAAAATCAAGCCGTCGAACAAGTGATACTGGAGGGTTCGCCATGACAGAGTCAGCGACAAGCGAAGCACCCTCGACCGAGAACCGGCTGCTGGCCGCGCTGGCACACGGCTCGGTGATCGTGCAGGGGATCGGCATCATCGTCGGGGTGCTGGTGTACATCAACCAGCGCGAGAAGTCGCGCTTTACCGCCTTCCAGGCGCTCCAGGCGGCGGTCTACCAGATGATCGGGCTGATCCTGGTCATCGGGCTGTGGATGGCCTGGACGGCCTGCTACATGCTGAGCCTGATCCCGCTGATCAGCATGATGGACGCCGCTCCCAACGCGCCGCCCCCGCCGCTGTTCTTCATCGGGCTGGGCAGTATGGCGATCCCGTTCATCGTGATGGCGATCGTGTGGCTATATGGGCTGTGGGGGGCGGTGCGCGTGTGGGGCGGGCACGACTTCCGCTACGCGCTGATCGGCGGCTGGCTGGAGCGCTCCGGCCTGTGGAATAACGAGTGATCTATCCGTCAATTCGCACCGCGAATTTCAGATAGATAGACCGACTCAACGACGATAGAGGCGCGTGGATTGACCACGCGCTTTTTTTGTTTCCCCTCCGGATTATGTATAGTAGGGAGCGATAAGTCCCGAACACCTTTCTACACCAACAAAAAGAAGGCGCAGCAAAAGCAATGGCGATAGCAAAAGAGGTTTTTCTGCGGCGGCTACGGGGCGGGCGCGCCCAGTGGGAGGCCGCGCTGAGCGACGTGGGGATAGAGCGGATGGAGATCCCCGGCGTGGCGGGGGAGTGGACGGTCAAGGACGTGATCGCACACGTCACCTGGTACGAGCTGGAGATGATCGAGATGCTGCAAACCCGCACGCTGGAAAGCTCCGCGCTGTGGGCGCTCGACAGGGAGGCGCGCAACGCGGCGATCTACGAGGCCAACCGCGACCGCCCGACGGACGAGGTGCTGGCGGAGGCGGCGCAGGCCTACCACGACCTGGAAGCGCTGGTGGAAGGACTCGACGACGAAGACCTGAACGACCCGGCCCGCTTCGCCGACATGCCGGACGAGTGGGAGCCGTGGCGGATCATCGCGAGCAACAGCTACGGGCACTACCAGGAGCACATCCCGGACATCCGCGCCTGGCTGTACCAACTGGAGGGGTGAGCGGGAAACGGCTTGCCTGACACTCCATTCACCGTCCCAACCCGCCGAAGCGACAAACAGAACAGTATTTGGAGACGATTCGAAGTTACTCTATACTCTCCAGGAAACTATCCGAAGTCCGCAGAGTGGGCTTCGGATAGCTGCCAAGCAGCCTCACTCCGGCGATTCACGGACACACATCAAGACATTTGAAACAAGAGGGGGGAACCATGTCAGAAGACGACCACCAGAGGGATGTCCGGCGATACTATGGCTCAAAAGCAGCAGCCTACCACGAACAGTACGAGCGGGAGCGACTGCAAGATACATCGAGACACTACCCGGCGAATTATTTCCGACTCCAACTGCTCCTGAACTCGTTTTTGAGGAAAGGGCTTAAACGGATCATCGAGGTCGGCGTGGGGGAAGGGACGCCTCTCGCCGCACTGGGGAGAGCGGGGATAGACATCTGGGGCTTCGACATCTCGGAGGAGATGGTCGAGAGGTCGAAAGAGAACATGCTAGAGCACGGCATGGACGCCGACCACATCTTCTGGGGCGACATCGAGGACCCGATCACCTACACCCACATGCTCCACGAGGGACTGTTCGACGGGCTCATGGCGATGGGCGTGATGCCGCACGTGAGAAACGAAGAAGTGGTATTGAAGAACATGGCAACGCTGGTGCGGCCCGGAGGCACCGTCTTCATCGAGTTCCGCAACAAGCTGTTCTCACTGTTCACCTTTAACCGGTATACCTACGATTTCATCCTCAACGACCTGCTCAAGGACGTCGAGGACGACATCAAGGACGCCATCGCGGAAGACCTTGAGAGCAGGCTGCGCATGGATATGCCCCCCGTCAGAACGCGGCTTGAGGGCACGGACGCGCCGGGCTACGACGCCATCCTGTCCAAATTCCACAACCCATTCGAGGTGGTCGAGCTGTTCGAGAAGCTGAATTTCAGGGACATTGAGATTCTCTGGTATCACTACCACCCCGCCATGCCTTACCTGGCGGACAAGATGCCCGAACGCTTCCGCGCAGAAGCGCTGCACCTCGAACACGAGACATCAGGCTGGCGCGGCATGTTCCTGTGCTCGGCGTTCGTCGTCGAGGCCGTCAAAGCCTGAGAGCGTTCCATGCCGCGCGCCAGTGTGCCCCCAAGCAGCGCAGACCGCGAACACCCGACTGTTGGAAGCCAGATGTACGAGCTGCTCGCCGAGCTGTTCCCCATCTGTCGAAGCATCACAGGAGACGGCGTCCGGGAGACGCTTCAGATCATCAAGCGGCACATTCCGCTGGAGGTCTATGAAGTGCCGACGGGGACCCCGGTCTTCGACTGGACGATACCCAAAGAATGGAATATCCGGGACGCCTTTATCCTGGACGAAGCGGGCAACAAGATCGTCGACTTCAAAGAGAACAACCTGCACGTAGTCGGCTACTCCACCCCGCTCGACAGGTGGGTCACTCTCGAAGAGCTGCAAGAACACCTCCACAGCATCGAAGAACAGCCGGACGCGATCCCGTACGTTACCTCGTATTACCAGGAGCGCTGGGGCTTCTGCATGGCGCACAACGAGCGGGTCAAGCTGGGGGATGGTAAATACCACGTCGTGATCGACAGCGAGATCAAAGACGGGCACCTTACGTACGGCGAGCTGATCATCCCCGGCCAGACCGAGCGCGAGGTGTTCTTATCCACCTACATCGACCACCCCTCAATGGCGAACAACGAGCTGTCCGGGCCGGTTGTGACGACCTTCCTCGCCAGATGGATCATGGCCCACCCCGACCTCCGCTATACCTACCGGATCGTGTTCGTGCCGGAGACGATCGGATCGCTCACCTACCTCAGCCGAAACCTCGACTCCTTGAAGAAGAACGTCATCGCCGGATTCAACATCTCCTGCGTGGGCGACGAGCGTGCCTACTCCTACGTCCGCTCCCCGTATGGAGACACCTATGCCGATAGAATCATCAGGAAAATCCTCCAGTCAAGCCACCCGGAGTTCATCGAGTATTCATTCCTGGAACGGGGAAGTGACGAGCGGCAGTATTGCAGCCCCGGCATCCGGCTGCCACTGGTGGCGGTCACACGGAGTAAATACGGAACTTATCCCGAATACCACACCTCACTCGACGACCTGACCCTCGTCTCAGCCGAAGGTCTGCGGGGGAGCTACGCGCTTCTCCAGGACTGCATCGAGCTGATCGAGCGGAACCGCGTCTACCGGATCACGAGCTGCGGAGAGCCACAACTGGGCAGGCGCGGGCTGTACCCGACGTTGAGCAAACGGGACTCCGCCCGGAGCAGCAGGGCCATGAAGAACTTCATCGCCTACGCCGATGGGACAAACGATCTGATCGCGATCAGCGACCTGATCAACGTGGACGTGGGGGATATTTACGGGATCGTCGAGAAGCTGCTGGAAGCCGACCTGCTCGAAGTGGTATCCGCCGACCCCGGCGAGCCAGCCTCACGCCATCAGAGATAGAAGCCGGATGTGGCAAACGCGGCGAGGAGCGTCCCGCCGGTGGGGGCCTGTTTAAAGGAGCAATGGCGCACCCCGGTGGGGCAGCGCCATCACTTCAGATCAGACTCGGAACAACCGTGCAGCAGCGGAAGGACGCTCAGTTCTGATCGGCGTGCGCGATGATCGTATCGAGCCACTCGTGCAGGTCGTCAGGCTCGGACGCTGGGCGGGCCGGATAGGGTGAAGGCGTCTCGGCGTGCTTGATGGCGGCCTCAACTGTCTGCCTGAACTCGGCCACCCAATCCGCCTGACCAGGCTCACAGCCATCCTGGCAGACCTGCACCAGATGCAGCCAATCACGCTTGGGGATGGTGACGGTGACGGGACGCCGCGCATAGCTGGCTAATCCCTGGCCTCTCTGGTAGTGATTGTACATTGGAAGCATGATTAACATCCTATAATGGTTTACCAGTGCATGACCTCAGTACTATGTATATACCACACTATGCGCCAAATCGGAGCACTTTTTGCTGAATAACTCGTGAATTATTTC
>JARRJX010000107.1:0-11096 GCA_037388645.1 Chloroflexota bacterium | reverse complement strand
TTGACCCTGCGCCCATCGAGGCTAAAGAAGCCGCTCTGTCCTGACAACTGGCGGCTGTCGAAAGCAAAGGGGCCACGCGCCGACCCAGACCCAGCGGGCCGGGCGCGTGGCCCCTTTGCTTTCGACAGCCGTCAGTTGTCAGGACAGAGCGGTCTCTTTAGCCTCGATGGGCGCAGGGTCAATCGTCTGAAGGGCAGCCACGGCTCCCCGAATCTTGGGCATGGCCCCGGCGATGTAGACGCGGGCCAGCCCGTGCGCCTGCTCCGACTCACGCGCTTCCTGAAGCATCAGCCACATGTTGAGGACGAACACGGCCACGTCGACCAGGTCAGAGGCGTAATAGTCGAGCAGGGTGCGGTCTTCCTGTTCCTTGAGGTGGTCGATGGAGCGGTTGAGCAGCGCGGTGGCTTCCTCCACCTGGGCCTTAAGCTCGGCCAGCTCCGGGCCGTAGTCCTGGGCGGCCCACTCGTCCAGCAGCCCGTCGAGCGCGTGCCCCAACAGGCCACCCGTTGCTGCCACAACTTGCAGCTGGCTCGTGCCCTCGTAGATGTTGGTCACGCGGACGTCACGGTAGTGACGCTCGACGTTGAACTCCCGCATGTAACCCGTGCCGCCTTGAACCTGCATCGCCTGATAGCAGACCCGGTTGGCGGACTCGGTGGCGTAGTACTTCAGCAGCGGAGTCAGCACGTCGGTGAGCCGGGCGATCTGCTTGAGGCGGCCCCGAAGGTCGGCGTCGAGATCGCCTTGCTTGTTCAGGCGCTCGTATGCCTTGCCCAGGTCGACCCAGCGGGCCGTCTCGTAAAGCAGCGCCCGCGTGGCGGCGATCTCGCCGCGCATCGAGAGCAGCATGCGATACACCGCCGGAATCTGGTCGATGGGCTGGCCGAACTGGATGCGCTTCTGCGCGTAGCGGCGCGCCTCCCGGTAAGCGGCTTCGGAGATGCCGAGCGCCTGCGCCCCCACGGCGAGCCTGGCCCCATTCATCATCGCCATCGCGTAGCGGATCAACCCGAAGCGGCGTTTGCCGATCAGGCGGGCAGGCGTGTCGTTGAACTGGATTTCGCAGGTGGGGGAGGCGTGTAAGCCCATCTTGTTCTCGATGTGACGGATGCGCACGGTGTCGTCGGCGACCACCTCGAACATGGAGATGCCGCGCGCATCGGTCGACCCCTCCTCGGAGCGGGCCACAACGAGCAGCACGTCGCCGCTGCCGTTGGTGATGAAGCGCTTGACGCCGTTGAGCCGCCACTCGCCGGTTTCCTCGTCCAGGGTGGCTTTGGTCTGAATCGAGCCGAGGTCTGAGCCAGAGTCAGGCTCGGTGAGCACCATCGCCCCGCCGATCAGCTCACCCCGTGCCAGGCCGGGCAGGATGCGCGCTTTCATCTCCTCGTCGCCATACTCGCTGATCATGATGGCGGCGATCTCTTGCAGGCCAAAAATGGTCATCAGCGAGGCGTCGGCCCGCGAGATGATCTCGACGATCATCTGGAGGATGGTTTCGGGCAGGTTCAGCCCGCCGTACTCCCAGGGCAGAGTCGCGCAGACCAGCCCGGCCTGGCGCAGGAGCCTCATCGCGTCTTCGGTCGCCGCCGCGTAGATCACCTGGCCAGCGATCAGCTTCAAGCCTTCCTCGTCGGCTTCGGCAGCGCGCGGGGCGACGTGCTCTCCACAGATTTCGCCCAGCAGCGTCAGCAGCAGGCGATAGCTGTCTACGGCGTCCGCGTAGTTGCGCGGGGCGGCGTGATATTCCTGATGGTAGCGGTACCCGTCCTCAAGGATTTCGACCACCTCCTCAAGGCCAATGCAATCCAGGTGGTGCTGCAGGTCCGGGTTGTCGGTGAAGAAGTTCTCGGCCATGTGTCTCTCCCTACTCGGCGCTCTCCCGCACGCTGCGGATCAATTCGGGGATGACCTCGTTCAGGTCGCCCACGATCTTGTAATCGGCGATCTCGAAGATCGGCGCGTTGGGGTCTTTGTTGATGGCGATGATCTTGCTGGACTGGTCCATCCCGGCCCGGTGCTGCACCGCGCCAGAAATGCCGACGGCGACATACAGGCGCGGGCGGACTGTCGTGCCCGTCTGGCCCACCTGCCGCTCCGCCGAGATGTAGCCCGCGTCGACCGCCGCCCGCGAACCGGCCACCTCCCCGCCTAAGGCGGCGGCCAGCTCGTAGAGCATGTTGAAGCTCTCCTGGCTCTCGAAGCCCGCCCCACCGGCGACGATGATGGAGGCGTTCTTCAGGTTGACCGTTGGCTCGCGCATCGCTCGCTCGACGACCTCCAACACCAGGTCGCTTTCGTCGAACTGCGGCTCGACCGCCACGACCGTGCCCTGACGGCTGGTATCCGGCTCGCCAAGCCGCATCACGCCCTCGCGCACGGTCGCCATCTGGGGATGCATTTCGGGGTTGACGATGGTCGCCATGACGTTGCCGCCAAAGGCCGGGCGAATCTGGAACAGCAGGTCTTTATACGACTCCGTGCGGCGCTCCAGGTCGCCGATCTTCAGGGCGGTGCAGTCGGCGGTGAGACCGGCCCGGCAGGCGCTCGCCACCCGTGGGGCCAGGTCGCGCCCGACCGGCGTGGCCCCAAACAAGAGGATGTAGGGGTGGTGCGCTTTTACCAGGTCGATAATCACCCGCGCGAAGGGCAGCGTCCGGTAAAGGGCCAACTCAGGATGATCGGCCACATAGACCTGGTCCGCCCCTTGATGGATGACGGGATCGACCAGGTCGGCCACCTCGTGGCCCAGCAGCAGGGCGACCACCCTGCCATCCAGTTGGGCGGCCAGCTCCTGCGCCTTGCTCAGCAGCTCCAGGCTGACCGAGGCGATCTCGTTGTCCGCCTGTTCGATGAAAACCCAGACTTCTCTTGCTTTGCTCATATAATCCCCTCAAGTAACCAGGGTATGCACTGGAACGAATGGACAGGTAAGCGCCCTGGGCTGGTTCGCCGGGGTGCGCCGTCCACGTAACGGCTTCGCGTTTCGATCCGCTAGATGGTGTAGCTCTCGACCAGGTCGCTCACCAGCGCCTTGATACCCTCCGGGTTGGGCGCGAAATCCTGGCTCTCTTCCGATTCGAGGACGACGTAGTCGACGCTCGCCACCTTGGTGGGCGAGGCGTTGAGTCCGACCAGATCGTAGTCGACGTCGATGCTGTCGCCGTCCCAGACCGGGATGGTGAGGCTGCGCTCGGCCAGGTAGCTCGCCAATGCTTCCTCAGTCTCGAACTCCGGCCACTTCTCCAGTAAGGCCGGGTATTCCGCCGGGGTGGCGGCCAGCTTGCAGGCGATCAGCCGCCCGGCCTGGGGAGGGCGGGGCCGGTTGGCGCTTCCCACGACGGTCAGCAGGCAGGGGAGCTTGCAGCGAACCGTCTCCTTGCCCATCGGGAACGCCCGCTCGACGACGATGACATCCTCTTCCAGGGAGCGGATCCTCTCGGCGTAGGTGATCTGGGGGATGTGCAGCTTCTCGGCCACCTGCGGGCCAACCTGGGCGGTGTCGCCGTCGATGGCCTGCCGCCCGCAGAACACCAGGTCGTAGTCGCCGACCTTCTCGACGGCGCACTTGAGGGCGTAGGAGGTGGCGAGCGTATCCGACCCGGCGAAGCGCCGGTCGGTGAGCAGGATCACCCGGTCGGCACCCCGGTAGAGCGACTCGCGCAGCACCTCGGCGGCGCGCGGCGGCCCCATCGTGAGCACGGTCACCTGGCCGCCGTGCCTGTCCTTGACCTGTAGGGCCATCTCCAGGGCGTTCAGGTCTTCGGGGTTGAAGATGGCAGGCATCGCGCCGCGATTGATCGTGCCGTCTTCCTTCATCGTCTGGCCGGTGACGTTGCCGGTGTCGGGCACCTGCTTGACCAACACCACAGCGTTATATGGCATGAAGCCCTCCTTCACACGTGTTGTACATGGGGCGGCTGGTGGCCTTCAGCAGTAGGGTAAGGCCGGTGAAATGCAAACGGCGTCGCGGCTGCCTCCCGCGGCATCGATCCCTGTGATCGTGATGGGCGGTCGGCAGGTCTCGGTTCCTGGCATAATGGCATAACATACAATACTCAAGTGTGGAAAGCAACAATTGATCTGGCAAGTGACATTGATCCACTAAAAGAAGGAAAATATCAGGATGGGATAAAATCGGGGCCACGCATCGGCCTGGAATCGGGATCAGGCCGGGCGCGTGGCCCCTTGAATGACGAATAGTCGCCAGGCGAGCGCCGTTTACATAAGCGATCTCAGGTACCGGTCGATCCCCTTGGCCGCGTCCCGGCCATCGCGGATCGCCCACACCACCAGCGACGCGCCTCGCCGGGCGTCCCCGCTGGCGAAGACCCCGTCCACGCTGGTCATGTAGTGCTCGTCGATGGCGATGTTGCCGCGCCCGTCCAGGTCGACGCCTAACTGCTCGACCAGCCCGTCGTGCATGGCGTGCACGAAGCCCATCGCCAGCAGCTCCAGCTCGGTCTCTAAGTCGAAGCCGCTCAGCGGGATTTCGTGCATCTGGTAGCGGCCATTCTCGTCCTTCTCCCAGGCGACCTGCACGCCGGAGAGGCCCTTCACCCGGTCCTGCTCGCCGTAAAAGCGCTGGGTGGCGACGCTGAACATCCGCTCGCAGCCCTCCTGGTGGGAGTCGCTGATCTTGTAGAGCTTGGGCCAGGTCGGCCACGGCTCGGAGGGGGGCCTGATGGTGGGCGGCTGGGGCAGAATCTCCAGCTGGGTCACGCTCTTCGCGCCCTGGCGGTTGGCCGTCCCGATGCAGTCCGAGCCGGTGTCCCCGCCGCCGATCACGATCACGTGCTTGCCCTCCGCGCTGATCCGCTCGCCCGGCGGCACCTCGACCCTGGCGTTCACCCGGTTCTGCTGGCCCAGATAATCCAGCGCGAAGTGGATGCCGTCCAGCTCGCGGCCCTCGATGGGCAGGTCGCGCGGCTTCCTGGCCCCGATGGCGATGCAGATCGCGTCGAAATCGGCCTGGAGCGCGCCGCCCTCGACGTCTACCCCCACCTCGACGCCGGTCTTGATCGTCAGCCCTTCTTCCAGCAGGATGTTCACCCGCCGGTCGATCACGCTCTTGTCGAGCTTGAAGTCGGGGATGCCGTAGCGCAGCAGCCCGCCCACTTCCTCGTCCGCCTCGAAGAGCGTCACGCTGTGCCCGGCCTTGTTGAGCAGGTCGGCGCAGGCCAGCCCCGCCGGGCCGCTGCCCACGACGGCCACCGTCTTGCCGGTGCGCACCCTGGGCGGCCTGGGCCGGGCGTAGCCCGCGGCGAAAGCCCGCTCGGCGACGGCCAACTCGTTCTGCTTGATCGTCACCGCCGGGTCGTTGATCGCGGCCACGCAGCCCGATTCACAGGGGGCGGGGCACACCCGCCCGGTGATCTCCGGGAAGTTGTTCGTGCTGGAGAGGTTGTCGTAGGCGGCCTGCCAGTCGTCTTCCACGATCTTGGCCTGCCACTCCGGCATGATGTTGTCCACCGGGCAGGCCCAGTGGCAGAAGGGCACGCCGCACTCCATGCAGCGGGAGGCCTGGAGCTTGCGCTCCTTCTCCGGCAGCATCTCCTCGAACTCGTAGAAGTCGTGGAGGCGTACGTTGACCGCGCGCTTCGGGTTTTCGACCCGGTCGACGGTCAGGAAGTTGTATTTATCACTTTGCATAGGCCGCCACCTTGTTATGTTGATTCTCCCGCAGGGTTTCGAGCCGGTACTGCGGGTGAGCCAGCCCCTCGCGCTGCGTCTCCAGGACGCGCTTGTAGTCGAGCGGCATCACCTTGATGAAGCGCGGCAGGTAGACGTGCCAGTTGTCCAGCACCCGCCGTGCCACCGTGCTGCCGGTGTAGCGCAGGTGGTTCGAGACCAGCGTCCGGATCGTCGCCTGGTCCTCTTTTTCGAAGGCCGGGCTTAGCTCGACCATGCTCTGGTTGCAGAAGTAGGCGAAGTCGCCGTCGACGTTCAGCACGTAGGCGATGCCGCCGCTCATCCCGGCGGCGAAATTCCGCCCGACTCGCCCCAGCACGACGATCCGCCCGCCGGTCATGTATTCGGCCCCATGATCGCCGGTGCCTTCCACCACCGCGTGCGCGCCGCTGTTGCGGACGGCAAAACGCTCCCCGGCGACGCCCCGGATGTACGCCTCGCCGCGCGTCGCGCCATAGAGCACCGTGTTGCCGATGATGATGTTCTCCTCCGGCTTGAAGGTGCTGCCTTCGGGCGGGGTGACGATCAGCTTGCCGCCTGAGAGACCTTTGCCGAAGTAGTCGTTCGCGTCCCCTTGCAGCCAGAAGGTCAGCCCTTTCGCCAGGAACGCGCCGAAGCTCTGGCCCGCGCTGCCCTTGAAGGTGGCGCAGACCGTGTCGTCGGGCATGCCCTCCTCGCCGTAGCGGCGGGAGACCTCGTAGGAGAGCGTCGCGCCGACCGCGCGGTTGGCGTTCATGATCGGCATCTCCACGCTGACCGGCTCCAGGTCGTCCAGGGCCGTGCCGATCTGCCCCAGCAGCGCCAGGTCGAGGATTTCCTCGGTCTTCTTCACCTGGCGCGGGACGTAGTGCATGGCGTTGTGGGCCGCTTCCTCCGGCTGGTAGAGGATCGCCGAGAGGTCGACGTGCTTCGCCTTCCAGTGGTCGACCTCGCGCACGGTGAGCAGGTCGGTGCGCCCGATCAGCTCGTCGAAGGTGCGGATGCCCAGCGAAGCCATGATCTCGCGGATTTCCTGTACCAGGAAGGTGAGGTAGTTGATCAGGTGCTCCGGCTTGCCCTGGAAGCGCTTCCTCAGCCGCGCGTCCTGGGTGGCGATGCCCACCGGGCAGGTGTTCTTGTGGCACTTGCGCATCATGATGCAGCCCACCGAGATCAGCGCCCCCGTGCCGAAGGCGAACTGCTCCGCGCCCAGCATGGCGGCCAGCACCACGTCGCGCCCGGTCTTGAGCTGGCCGTCCGTTTGCAGCCTGACCCAGCCGCGCAGGTTGTTGAGCAGCAGGGTCTGGTGCGTCTCGGCCAGCCCCAATTCGAAGGGCAGCCCGGCGTGTTTGATCGAGCTTTGCGGGCTGGCCCCGGTGCCGCCGTCGTAGCCGCTGATCACGATCGTGTCGGCGTGGGCCTTGGCGACTCCCGCCGCGATCGTGCCCACCCCGGCCTCGGAGACCAGCTTGACGCTGACCCGCGCCTCCGGGTTGGCGTTCTTCAGGTCGTAGATCAGCTGCTTGAGGTCTTCGATTGAGTAGATGTCGTGGTGGGGCGGCGGCGAGATCAGCTGCACGCCCGGCGTCGAATAGCGGGTCCTGGCGATCTCCTCGTCGACCTTGTGGCCGGGGAGCTGGCCGCCCTCGCCGGGCTTGGCCCCCTGGGCGATCTTGATCTGTAATTCGTCGGCGTTGACCAGGTAGTTGCTCGTCACGCCGAACCTGCCCGACGCCACCTGCTTGATCGCGCTGCGCGCCAGGCTGCCATCGGGGCGCGGGTAGTAGCGCTCCGGCTCCTCGCCGCCCTCGCCGCTGTTGCTGCGCGCGCCGATCGAGTTCATCGCCACCGCCAGCGTCTCGTGCACCTCCTTACCCAGCGAGCCGAACGACATCGCGCCGGTCGTCAGCCGGGGGAAGATCTCCGAGGCAGGCTCGACTTCCTCGATCGGGATCGGTGTGCCGGGCTTGAAGTCCAGCAGCCCGCGCAGCACGTGGGGGCGCTGGTTCTGCGAGTTGACCAGTTGGGCGAACTCCCGGTATTTGCTCTCGTCGTTCGTCCGGCAGGCCCACTGGAGCAGGTGAATGGCCTCCGGGTTCCAGGCGTGCTTCTCGCCGTTCATCCGGAAGCTGTACACCCCATCCGATTCGAGGATGTGGGGCTGCTCGACGAACGCCCGGTGGTGCGTCATCAGCGCCTCGCGGGCGATCTCCTCCAGCCCGATCCCGCCGATGCGCGAGTCGGTGCCGGGGAAGTATTCGTCGATCACCTCTTTGCCCAGGCCGATTGCCTCGAAGGTCTGCGCGCCGTGGTAGGAGCGCAGCGTCGAGATGCCCAGCTTGGAGAGCACCTTGAGCAGCGCCTTGTCGAGCGCCTTCAGGTAGTTCTCCTCGGCCTCGTAATAATGGGCGACCGAGGGCAACCGGTCGTCCAGGAAAAGCTGGTAGATCGTGGCGAAGGTCAGGTAGGGGTTGACTGCGCTCGCCCCATACCCGAAGAGCAGCGCGAAGTGCATCACCTCGCGCGCCTCGCCGGTCTCGATCACCAGCGCGGTGTCGTTGCGCTTCTTGGCCCGGATCAGGTGGTGGTGCACCGCCGCGCAGGCCAGCAGCGACGGGATCGGCACGTTGTCCTGGTCGGCCTCCCGGTCGGAGAGGATGATGAAGCTGTAGCCCTCGTCGACCTTCTGCTCCGCCTCCCGGACGAGCCGGTCGAGCGCCGGCCTCAAACCGGCTGGCCCCTCCGCCGCCGGGAAGGTCATCGGCAGCGTGACCGAGGGGAAGAACTCGCCGCCCTCGCCGCTGCCCCAGTCCCTGATCTTCTCCAGGTCGACGTTGGTGAACACCGGTCGCGTGATGCGCACCGAGCGGCAGTGTTCGGGCGTCTCGCTGAGCAGGTTGCCCTCTTTTCCGATGTAAGCCGTCAGCGTCATCACGAGCTGCTCCCGGATCGAGTCGATGGCCGGGTTGGTGACCTGGGCGAACACCTGCTTGAAGTAGTTGAAAAGCCGCTGGGGCCGGTCGGAGAAGACCGCGATGGGCGTGTCGGTGCCCATGCTGTTGATCGGCTCTTTCTTCGAGTCGACCATCGGGATGAGGAGCTGGTCGATGTCCTCGTTGTTGTAGCCAAACAGGTGCTGCGCGGTGAGCAGCTCGTCGTCGGGCAGGGCCACCGTCACGAAGCGGTTGAGCTGGATGTTGGCGAACTGCACCCGGTTGTCCTCGACCCAGTCCTGGTAGGGCTGCTGGTTGCTGATCGAGGCTTTGATCTCCTCGTCGGGGATGATCCGCCCCTCCTGCACGTCGACGAGCAGCAGCTTGCCGGGGCGCAGCCGCCCCTTGTAGGCCACCTGCTCCGGCGCGAAGGTCTGGACGCCCACCTCGGAGGCCATCACGATCAGGTCGTCTTTGCTGACCACGTAGCGGGCGGGCCGCAGGCCGTTGCGGTCGAGCGTGCCGCCCACGTAGCGGCCATCGCAGAAGATGATCGCCGCCGGGCCGTCCCATGGCTCCATCACCGCGGCGTGGTATTCGTAAAAATACTTGAGGTCTTCGGGGATCGGGTTGAGCTTGTTGAACGACTCCGGGATCAGCATCGACACGGCGTGGGGCAGGGAGCGCCCGGCCAGTGTCAGCAGCTCCAACACGTTGTCGATCGAGGCCGAGTCGCTGCCGCCCGGCTCCAGGATCGGGAGCAGCTTCTTCACGTCGTCCCCGAACAGCTCCGAGATGAAGCCGGTTTCCCTGGCCTCGATCCAGAAGCGGTTGCCCTTGATCGTGTTGATCTCCCCGTTGTGGGCGATCAGCCGGTAGGGGTGGGCCAGCTTCCAGGAGGGGAAGGTGTTCGTGCTGAAGCGCGAGTGCACCATCGCGATCGCGCTTTCCAGCCGCGAGTCCTGCAAATCGCCGAAGTAGCGCTGGAGCTGCTTCGACATCAGCATCCCCTTGTAGACGATCGTCTTCGTCGAAAAGGAGGGGAGATAAAACATCGGAGCCTGTTTAAGCTCCGCTGCTCTCATGTGCCCCTCTACCAGCTTGCGCACCACATACAGCTTGCGCTCCAACTGCTGTTGGTCCCAACCCTGTTGGGCCTGCTGTTGTTGTTGGTTTTGCTGTTGGCTTTGCTGTCGTTGTTGGACGAACACCTGCCGGATCACCGGCTCGGCCTGGGCGGCGATCTCCCCGATCGCGCGCGAATCGACCGGCACGTCCCGCCAGGCGATCAGCTCCAGCCCTTCCTGCTGCAGCACGTCTTCAAAGTAGCGCTGGCAGTAGTCCGCCTCGCTCACGTCCTGGGGCAGGAAGACCAGCCCGGTGCCGTACTGGCCGGTGGGGGGCAGGTTGGGGATCAGCTCGCGGTAGAGCTCGGGGACCTGGATCAGGATCCCCGCTCCGTCGCCGGTCGTCTTGTCCGCCCCTTCCGCGCCCCGGTGGGCCATCCGTTCGAGCGCCTCCAGCCCGCGCCGGATGATGTCGTTGGACTGCTGGCCCTTGATGTGGGCGATGAAGCCGATTCCGCAGGCGTCGTGCTCGTAGCGGCTGTCGTATAGACCCTGGTTTTCTGGATAGCCGATCATGATTTCCCGTCCTTCACAATAGGACTACCTGACAGTTCTGACGCAAGGAGTCCCCATTCGGCGTAAACGGGGCAGAAAGCGGCTGATCGGGAGAGACTAAACTAGCCGCATCTTGAAGCCCAAACAAATCAAATGCGGCTGACTACACCGTATAGTGCCCCCGACGTAAAAGGAAGCCTTCTTTCTAAAATGGCAGTATAGGGGAAAAACCGGGTGGGGTATATTACCCAAAAGGGTCATTTGCCCCCGGCGGGCGGGGCGATGGGCCGGTCACGCCCGGCCCCGGTCAGGCTCCCCGGCGCGATCGCGATCCACTTCAACACCTTGCCCATGGCTGCCTTCCCCCCTCAAAATGTCAGCGATACCCTGACTCTATAAGGAAGGGGGGCGGCCTGTTATGAGGCAGGTGCCTCAATTCGGTCGGGAACTCTGCCCGGTGGGAGCCGGGAAGGCGTCCCGGTTGCTATTTGAAGGTTGGAGAGATGCCGTATGAGGAAATGTTCCGCTGGCGGGAAATGATTTCGGCGTGTGAATCGGTAGGGGCGGGATATATCTCGCCCCTACGCTATCATACAGATCGGGGTCTGACCCCCCAATCCCCCTACCGGTTCCACCCCGGCCACACCGATTCGCACACCACCCCATCCTGGTCGGCGTCGAGCAGGTGCACGTCGCCGCCTGTGACCTGCTTGCAATAATCGTAGCAGATCTGCGCATCCTGCGGCCCAGAGAAGTTGGCGCAGTTGTAGAGGTTGGCCGAGCAGTCACACACCGGCGGCGAGGCGGGTGTGAGCGTGGCGTCGGGTGGCGCGGCGTCGGGTGGCGCGGCGTCGGGCACGGAGACCGG
>JARRJX010000106.1:0-6495 GCA_037388645.1 Chloroflexota bacterium | reverse complement strand
CTCCAGTTGAGAGGTGATCGCCTTGGCCGTCTGGGCCAGTGCGTCGGCTAGGTCGGCCTTTTCACGCAGGTCGCCGGTCGGCCTCTTGGGCCGTTCGACAATGCGGACGACAAATTGCAGCTTGCCCAGCGAGATCGTATCGCCGTTGGCCAGGTTATAGGGCGTGTTTTTCCCGATTGAATGCCCATTTCGCAGGGTGCCATTCGTGCTGCCCAGGTCGATGATGAACAGCTTGCTGGGGGTGGGTCTGAACATCAGGTGTCGACGTGACACCCCCAGGTCGCCTCCCCCATATTTGCTCAAATCCACGAAGCTGGGGCCGCTCAAATCACGGCCAAACACCACTTCGTCGTTGATGTCCAGCCCAAAGCGCTGGCTCGGATCAGACGCCAGGTCGAACCTCACCCGCCAGACCGGACGGGAAGTAATTTTACCGGCAACGTCGTCAAATGGAATCGGTCTGTAGGTGACGTCGACGTCAAGGAATGACAGATCCTTAACGTCGCTACTGTCCAGTCTGTTGGTTTGCGGCTTCGTATCTACACGACGCCGCTCCTTGGGCACTTCCCCCATAATGGCCCCTTACCCCTCATCCATGATTGTGATTGGATTAAGTCACTAGCAGCATAGCATGACGAACAACTCAACGCAAGTTATTTTGTGCCTGCCAGCACAATATGATCCTATAGCGGGCCGCTCTCCTCTACCCCCGCGACTGTGAGTTCTTTTCTCGATATTATGAACCAGATTTTAATATGGTATGATCAGCGATGAGATACGGCAGCTCACCACCGATTCAATTGTAACGTACAAGGGCGACTTTAGCATGCGCGGTCAGTTGGTTCCAGGGGCAGGCGTTCATTTTATGGGGATCGGTGGGTTCGGGATCAACCCGATCGCCCAGGTTATGCACCAGCAGGGCTATGTCGTCTCCGGCTGCGATCTGCTCGAATCGCCTTTGCTTGCCCCGCTTAGAAAACTGGGCATCTCGGTCGAGGTCGGCCATTCCCCCGGCCATTTGGAGCGGTTCGCCGTCGACGCGCTGGTCATCTCCTCCGCCATCCCGCCTGATAACCCGGAGGTGGAGGCAGCCAGGGAGCTGGGTATTCCCGTCTACAAACGATCCGACATTCTAGAAGTCCTGACGAAAGACCGGATGAGTGTCGCCATCGCCGGGACGCACGGCAAGACGACGACCAGCGGCATGGCCGCTTATGCCCTCTCCGCCAGCGGGCAGGACCCGTCATTCATCGTGGGGGGCGTGGTCGAGGGCCTGTCGGCAAACGCCCACGCGGGCACCGGCCCGGCTTTCATCATCGAGGCCGACGAATACGACCGTATGTTTATGGGGCTGCGCCCCACCATCAGCGTCGTGACGACCCTGGAGATGGATCACCCGGACATGTTTGGCGAGTTCTCCGACGTCTTCGATCTGTTCGGCGAGTTCGTCGACCTGCTGCCCAAAACCGGCCTGCTGATCGCCGGGCACGACAATCTGCCCGCCCGCCAGCTTGCCGAACAGCGCCGGGATAAGGGCCTGCCTGCCCTGACCTATGGCATCACCGGCGGCGAGTGGCGGGCGGTCGACGTCCGGCCTAACGAAAGGGGCGGCATGAGCTTCACCGTCATGCAAAACGGGGCCAGGGTGGCCGAAGTCGCCTTACGACTGCCGGGCGTGCACAATGTCCAGAACGCGCTCGCCGCCGTCGCAGTGGGGGCGCAGTTGGGCGTCTCCCGCCGGGCGATGGCCGACGCGCTGAGCACCTTCGGCGGGGTCGAGAGGCGCTTCCAGGTGAAGGGCGAGCGCCACGGCATCACCGTCGTCGACGACTACGCCCACCACCCCACCGCGATCCGGGTCACACTGGTCGCCGCCGCTGCCCGCTACCCTGACCGGCCCCTCTGGGCGGTCTGGCAGCCACACACCTTCAGCCGCACCAGGGCGCTGCTGGACGACTTCGCCGCCAGCTTTCAGGACGCCGACCACGTGATCGTCACCGACGTCTACCGCTCGCGCGATCGGGAGACGTTTGGCATCGGCCCGCAGGACGTGTTGAGCCGCATGAAAGATCACCCCGACGCGCGCCACATCGGGGCGTTCGACGAGATCGTCGCGTACCTGGTCGGGCACACTCGGCCCGGCGACGTCGTGATCGTGATGAGCGCCGGGGATGCCACCCGGCTGTGTGACGACCTGCTGCTGGCCCTGGAAAGATCATGAGCGACCCGCCGAAGGGAGAGCATCAGCCCTCCCCCACCCCCTCGGATGACGATCTGGACATCCCGCTACGGCAGATCGCCGGACAGTGGCTCCGCGTCTGCCTGGTGCTGCTGATGGTGCTGGGGACGGGCTGGCTTGCCCTGCGGGTCATGGATCGGGTGTGGCTGCTGTTCGCCGTGCTGGGGCTTGCGCTTCTGTTGATGGGAGCCGCCATCCTCATGCTGCTTGAGACGGTGCCGCTTACCCTGGCCGCCCTGTTCGTATCCTTCCAGCAGAGGCAGCGCAAGAAACGAGGAGACTGACCGCTACCATGGCCGAATCGAGATCAGGGGCAGATGGAGAAGCCAGCGTATCGATCCGCCGGGCAGCCCTTGCCGATCTGGACGTACTGGTGCGGCTTCGCCTGGCAATGCTGGACGAGATTAACGCCCAAGGCATTCCCACCAACGTGCAAAAACTGGCCGCCGCCAACCGCCGCTACTTCGCGCAGAGAATACCCGATGAGCGGTACGTGGGCTGGCTGGCCGAGGCGGATGGGCAGGTCGTCGCTACGGCTGGGCTGGTTTTCTTTGAAAGGCCGCCGGGCGTGCAGAATTTGTCGGGGATAGAGGCGTACGTGTTGAACGTCTATACTCTGCCCGACTGGCGCGGGCGCGGGATCGCCGCGCAGATTGTCGAGGCGCTGATCGCCTATGCCCGAACCACCTCGATCCGCCGCCTGTGGCTCCACGCCACCCCTGACGGCGCGCACATCTACCAGCGGGCCGGGTTTATCGATCGGATTGAGATGGAGCTGAGATGGTAAAACATACCGCTTACGTACCGCCGATTGTCGTCTCGACCGCGCCAGGGATGGTACAATCCACCCAGGGGATTTGATGGGACAAAACAGTCAGCAGGAGAATGAGGGCAGCCTCGGTTCGATGGCGCTCTCTGCGATGGGCTGGGTAGAGTTGTCGGTCAGCGTGGGCCTGTTCATCTTAAAGGTCTACCCGGCGGCGATTGCCTTCGCAGTCGCCGGGATATTCATCAGCATGGTCGCCAACTTTGCCAGGCGCTCGCAGCCGCACAACCCGGATCAGGCCCGCCGGCGCAAACGCAAGACCATCCGCACCCTGATCATTGTGCTCGGCTGGGGATTGATCGGGGCCGCGATCGTCTTCGTGGTGGTTTTACAGCAGTATCTTTCTGCGTTTATTTTGGTGCTTTGGGCAGCCCTGTTGGCGCTGTTAACAGGCCGACTGCGGGCTTGATCAAGCCACTGGAAGTTCGATGCCTCTGACCTCTGCCACGGTCAACAGCCTGCGCGACGAATTCGGCGACCGCCTGCTGCTCGACGAGCCGGTCGCCCGCCACACCTCAGCCCGGATCGGCGGCCCGGCGGATGGCCTTCTGGCGGTCGAGTCGGCAGACGAGCTGCGCCGGGCGGCGGAGATCGCCTGGGGCGGCGGCGAGAAGCTTGTCATCCTGGGCGGCGGCAGCAACGTCCTTGTGAGCGACGCCGGGGTGCGCGGCCTGGTCGTTCATAACCGCGCCGACAGGTTCTCGATCGTCAAACACAGCGTGCTGGCCGAGTCGGGCGTCAGCACGATCCAGTTGGCGCGTAAGCTGGCCTCGCACGGGCTGTCCGGCTTTGAATGGGCGATCGGCGTGCCGGGAAACCTGGGCGGGGCGGTGTATGGCAACGCGGGCGCGCACGGCGGGGACATCGCCGGAGCGCTGGTCAGCGTGGACGCGCTGGTGCCCCAGGTGGACGCCGGAGGGGTCAGGGACGTGGTGTGGACGAACGCCGAGCTTGCCTTTGAGTACCGCTCCTCGATCATCAAGCGCGAGCGACGTCCCTGCGTGATCCTGGGCCTGCTGCTGGCCTTCACCCCCGACGACCCCGCCGCTATCCAGGCCCGGATGGACGAATACAACGCCTATCGAAAGCGCACTCAGCCGCCTGGTGCGACGATTGGCAGCATGTTCAAGAACCCGTCGGGGGATTACGCCGGTCGCCTGATCGACGCCGCCGGGCTGAAGGGAGAGCAAATCGGCGGTGCGCAGATCAGTGACGTCCACGCCAACTTTTTCCTCAACGTGGGCGAGGCGGCGGCGGGCGACGTGAAGGCGCTGGCCGATCTGGCCCGGCGGCGGGTGTTCGAGCAGTTCGGGGTGGCGCTTGAGCTTGAGATTGAGCTGATCGGGGAGTGGGAGGCCGCTTGACGGCATAGGGTATACTCCCCACCGGTTACACACGAACCAGACTCCAGGAACCTCTATGATAATGATCTTCATTTTCGCGCTCGTTGGGTTTCTCGCCAGCCTGGGCGCGCATATCGCGACGTTTGTGCCCGGCGTCCAGTTATCGATGTTGACTGGCTTCTGCCTGTTTTTCCCGACCCTGATTGTCGGGGCCGCCCTGAACATCCTGATTATCGCCAGACGCCGCCTGGACTACCTCGCCCTGCCCAGGGGGGAGTTCTGGAAATTCGTCACCCACCACGCACCGGGCTGGATGCGCTCTATCCAGGTGGTGCTGCTGGTTTACGTCGTCTTTAATTACGTGTACACCATGGTGCTGATGAATCGAGGGGGGTTCCCCCGCCAGGTCGGCGATCAGTTCTTTCTGATGAGTTATAAAGACGTCCTGCGCGAGCTGACCTGGGAGGACTACCTGTTTCACGTTGCGATTGGCTGGCGTATGCTGTCCAGCATCCTGATGGCCGTCTACTTCAGCGCGCTGACGCGCTGGCTGTCGGGCTGGTTCCAGACCTCGAGGCAGGACAGCCTGCTGGCCGGGAAGACCGCCTGACGGCCACTCGCCCCCATCGCACCCGGCAGCCTGAAAGCGCCAGCCCGGTCATATCGGGCTGGCGCTGATTGTTGGCGGTGTTGCTTGGCTACGCCTCTGGGGTGGGCGTTGGCGTCTCGGTGGGTGTTGGGCTGGGGGTCTCGTCCCGCGCCAGGTCGTTAAATGGGAAGACAGTGTTGTAGCTGGGAGCAACGCTCTCCGGCTCGCCTTCTGGCACGCCATACGGGCTGTGTGGGTAGTACTGCGACGGCATCGAATACAGCAGCCGTGTGCTGTCCGGCACGAAGTACAGCCGGAGATAGGTGCCGCATGGCGCGCGTACCTCAATCTCGTCGAGGCTGTCCCCCGTCGAAACCGGCCTGGTCGCCAAGTGATATTCCGGCCCTGGGCGCTCCGCGCTGTACGTCCACATCATGACGATCACCCCCGGTTCGGGGGCGGTGTTGGTGGAATACAGAGGCACGCGCATGTAACACTCCACGTTCGGCATTGTAGGATCACCCTCAAGGTCGTCCGACGGAGGCCGCCACGAGTTGCCGGTGTTACACTGATAATAGGCCTCATCGACCAGCCGCAGGTGGTTGCCCTTGGCGTCCGTGTCCCACACCTCAAAGCGGTACAGGCCGTTGTACGAGGCGGCCTCGATGCGGTGGGTCACCCAGTTGAAGGGGCTGATCTCATCGGTGATCGATTCTTCGATGTGGGCCAGTTCGTGCCCTAACGTGCCATCAAGAACCAGGAGTTGGAAATAATCGCGGTGCTCGTCGTCACCCACGGTGTCATCCGTCGAATAAATCAACGTGATCCCCGCCGCAATACTGGCACAGTCGCTGACGCCCTTATAATACCAGGCCCGCAAGGCTTGAGTCGGGCGGGGCGTGGAGAGTGCGCCTGCAACGACCGTCAGGCAGGTCAGGGCCAAAAGCATGATGCGACGTCGCATGGTAAGCTCCTTGAGCCATGTTTACGCGATTCGAAGTAGTTCACAGCAAAGGTGTTTTATACGAAGAACTACCTCTACAAGCTCACAAATGGTTCCGACTTCGCCAGAAAATTTATCGCGAACCACTTCAACGCGCCACATAATAACATGAAATGAAGATTGCGTGTAGATTACAATCGGGCTATGTCAGACGGGACTGATGGGACGTTGAACCGCCCAGGGAATGTTCACCAGGGCCGCCTGCCGGTCGGCTTTTTGCTCGCGTTGGCCGTGGGCGGGCTGGCTCTCCGGCTGGCGATCGCTCCCTGGGGTGGGCATCCGGGGGACCTGGGGGTGCTGGCCCGCTGGTCGCTCGCCCTGAACGAGAGCGGTTGTCAACGCCCTGCCGTGATCGAACTGCGGTGATAAGCGGTTGGTGACGACGGGGTCACTGAGTCGGATTGGAGTCGGCAAGACCGACTCCAATTGCCCGGCCCACCGAGGGGCAGGATCGCTGCCGGCAAGGCATCGGCCATCAGGCGAATGTGCGTTGAA
>JARRJX010000105.1:0-6554 GCA_037388645.1 Chloroflexota bacterium | reverse complement strand
AAAAAGTTACGAAATTGTGATGTTGTTGCGGGGATGGTGGACAGAAAACTGTCCTATAATGAATATGTAGCCTGTATTGGAAGGGGAAAATGAACCGGAGAGCGGCAAAGCAGGTGTGATGTTGTGTGTGGCGATCCTAGCGGTTGTAGAGCCGCCGGTTTGTAGTGAGGTCGGCAGCCGCCTGTCGTAAGTCGCTGGCCTTCACCAGCAGTTGGCGCCGCTGAGACCGGTCCCTGCGCCACATGACCGCGATGTTGCGGTCGGCGACGACCTGTGGAAGTTGAGTCCTTGGGATATCCAGTACCTCGGCGGCTTCGTCCCCCGTGAACCATTCTTTATCAGACATCGCTCTTTCATCCCTCACTCACCGAACGATCCCAATACAGACTAACTATATATATTCATTATAGGGCAGTTTTCTGTCCGCTACCCCCGCAACAACATAACAATTTCGTAACTTTTTGTAGAACAGATTTTCTGCCGGGAGTGCCCTACGGCCCCCCGCGCCCGCCCCGCCCCGATCTCCGGTGGGCGACCGGGTGCTGGTCGACCTCGTCCTCGCGGAAGGTCTCGGCCACGTTCGTGAAGCTGTCGACCATCCGGTTGGAGGTGATCGCCATCGCTTCCAGCACGTCGGGCAGGTACTCGATGATGTTCTCCAGCGACGCGACCAGCAGGAACTCGCTGCCCAGCGTGAAGAGCGTGATGCTCTGCAAAAAGGCGGTCAGGTAAATGGCGAAGCTCGGCTGAGCGGCCCCGCTCACCCGGAAGACCGTGTCGGTGGTCACGTCGACCAGCAGCGCCGATCCGGCCAGCACGCCGAACAGCCAGTTGCGCCGCTCCATCGCCATGAAGCCGAAGGCGACCTGCACCAACTGCGGCAGCGCGCCCACCACCCAGGCTTCCGCCGCCGAGACGCGGGCCGTGCCCAGCAGGTCGTAGCCCCGCACGCTGGTCGCGTAGTCGGTGACGAACAGGAAGACCGAGACGGCCAGCAGCGCGACCAGCACCAGGAAGACCATCAGCATCGCTGCCGGGCGCTCGCGCCAGCTTGCTCCTAACGGGATTACCAATCGGCGGGCCATATGTTGTTCCCCTCTTTTTTGTCGATTCGAGCTTACATCCCCGTCTATCTGGGAACGAGGCCAATCACGTTCAACTGTAAACCGCTATATATTTGATCTTCAGACCTCCACGCAGGCGAAATTTCTTTAACTCTCGATAAGTCCAGTCTTCGCCAAAGGTCTGTTCGACAACGTGTGGAAGGTCTACTTCAAATTTAGCCCAACCCCTATCTTCTAACATCGTCGGCTGCGTATACCATACCCATTCCTGGCTACCATCCTGGGATGGCTCAGACAGATGCGATCCTATCTTAAATTTAATCCAGGCCCCTTTGTGCTCCGCAGAATCTTGTCGCTGAATAGTCACTCTGGCGTAGACGGCAGCATTATCCGCTTCATATCTGGCGACAAACTCTATCAATGTGCCAGCACAGGCAAACGGCTTGACATCATAGTTCATTGAGTAACGCTGGTTGGGTGGAATGTCCAGCACACCGCCAGATTGTAACGAGAAGCTGGGACTACCCTCAACCTGCCAGCCATGATTCTCAGGTGAATCCTGATAGTCAAAGTCAATTCTCTGACGCAAAGGGGACTCTCTTGCAGGTTCTCTCTCCTCAGCATCAGGACGAGTTCTTTCGCGTTTACCGAATATGAGTTGACCCACGCCAGCGCCAACCGCGATTACCCCTATTACCGCAAGAAGGATTTTCAATCCGATAGGAAGAGGCCGCTCCCAGGATGTGCCTGTAATGAGCAGTGTGAGTAAGGGAATAAACCAATCCCAATATATAGCAAGCAAAATTGGAATGAGGCCCATAACAATCAGTGCAATGGGATTCCCCTCCATTAACTTATCAAATAACTTGCTAACCATCATTGGACTCGTTTGTACAGCTTGCCGAGAAGTGCGGGCCAATATGTCCATTATACTGGCATCTACCGTCCGCATGCCAGACGCCTCCAGGGCGGGTTCCGGGCGTTTTGCATTGGCCCCACCGTGCCCCCCCGATCGCATCCCCCTCCCAAAATCTAGGGTAGCGCGGGCTGAGCCGGGCGCTTGCGAAACCATTACAGCTTTGCTGCGTATACACTTGTGAAGATTTGGGCAATCGTGACTTATCCTGATGCCGGGATGTATATTGGGACGGGTAAAAAGATGTCTGCTGTAACTGAGATTCCTGACACGTCACCCCCTCGCGGCCTCGCCCTTGCGATCACCTGGGCGGCCAGCAAACAGACCTACTACACCGTGCGCCTGCTCGTCGACCGCGACCGTCGGGACGACGCCTACCGGGCGTATGCCTACTTCCGCTGGGTGGACGACCAGCTCGACGAGGGCGGGCTGAGCGCCGCCGGGCGCGCGGCCTTCGTCGAGCGGCAGGGCAGGCTGGTCGAGGAGCTGTACCGGGGCATCCAGCCGGAGGGCCTCTGTGAGGAGGAACGCCTGCTCGCCGCCCTCGTCCAGAACGACCGCGAGCCGGACAGCGGCCTGCAATCCTACGTCCGCCACATGATGGCCGTGATGGCCTTCGACGCCGAGCGGCGGGGCCGCCTGATCACCGAGGCCGAGCTGCGGGCTTACACCCACTGGCTGGCGGTCGCCGTGACCGAGGCGCTGCATTACTTCATCGGCCACCGCTGCGGCGCGCCTCAGTGCGAGTTCCGGTATCTGGCCGCGACCGGGGCGCACGTCACCCACATGCTGCGCGACACGCTGGAGGACGTCGAGGCCGGGTACATCAACATCCCGCGCGAGGTGGTCGAGGCCCACGCCATCCGCCCCGACGACGTGGACAGCCCGGCCTACCGCGCCTGGGTGAAGCGCCGCGTGGAGCTGGCCCGCAGCTATTTCCAGGCGGGCCGCGCCTACCTGGAGCGGGTGGAGAGCCCCCGCTGTCGGCTGGCGGGTTACGCCTACATGGCCCGCTTCGAATCGGTGTTGGACGCCATCGAGCGCGAGGGCTACCGGCTGCGCGCCGCCTACCCGGAATGCAAGACGCTGGGTGCCGCGCTGGGGATGGCTGGCACGATGCTGGCAGGAGTCACCTTCCCACGCCTGGCCGTCGCCCTGCCGCGCCGCATTTAAGACAAAGGAATAATCGAGATGAAATCACCATCTGTCATCGTCATCGGGGCCGGGGTCGGCGGGATCACGGCGGCGGCTCACCTCGCTCACAGCGGCGTGCACGTCACCGTGCTAGAGAAGAACCACCGGCCCGGCGGTCGCTGCGACCGCTTCATCCGCGACGGGCACGTCTTCGATACCGGCCCGACCCTGCTCGTCATGCCGCTCCTGTACGAGACGGAGTTCGCCGCGCTGGGCGTCTCGATGCGCGAGGCGCTCGACTTACAGCGGGTCGACCCGACCTACCACCTGGTCTTCGACGACGGCAGCGGGCTGGCCCTCACCTCCGACCTGAACGCCATGCGCGAGCAGTTAGAGGCAATCGAGCCGGGCAGCTACCATGGCTTCCTGCGCTACGTGGAGGAGGGCTGCCGCCACTACGAGGTGGCGACCGGGCGGCTGGTCAACCGCGACTTCCGCCACCTCACCGACTTCGTCAACCTGCGCAACCTGCCGCTGGTCTATCAGGTCAAGCCGTTCGCCCATCACTATCACCACATGCGCGCCTACTTCGACGACCCGCGCCTGAAGTCGGCCTTCACCTTCCAGGACGTCTACATGGGCCTCAGCCCATTCGAGGCCCCGGCCACCTTCTCGATGATGTGCTACACCGAGCTGGCGCACGGCGTCTGGTATCCGCGTGGCGGGATGTACCGGGTGGTCGAGGCGCTGGTCGAGATCGCCCAGGAGGCGGGCGTCGAGTTCGAGTTCGACGCGCCCGTCGAGCGCATCGACGTGAACAGCACGGCCACCCACGGCGTGATCCTGGAGGACGGTCGGCGGCTGGCCGCGGACGCCGTCCTGGCGAACGCCGACCTGCCCCACGTCTATCAACACCTACTGCCCGACGAGGATCGGGCGGCCCGCATGGATCGCAAGCGCTACTCCTGCTCGACGGTCAGCTTCTTCTGGGGAGTCGACCGGGTTTACGAGCAGCTACCGCCGCACACCCTGTTCCTGGCGGACGACTACCAGGCCAACTTCGACAGCATCATGGGCGACCTGGGCCTGCCGGACAACCCCAGCCTGTACGTCCACGCCCCGGCCCGCCTCGATCCATCAATGGCCCCGGCGGGCCAGGATACGCTGACCGCCATCGTGCCGGTCGGGCATCTGAGCGAGAACGGCGATCAGGATTGGCGCGCGATCCGCGACCAGGCGCGTGAGGACGTGTTCCGCCGCCTGCGCCTGCTGGGAATCGGCGACCTGCAAGAGCACATCAAGTTTGAGGTGAACTACACGCCGCTCTCCTGGCGCAAGCGCTATAACCTGGTCAAAGGGGCGACGCACGGTCTGTGCCACAACCTGATGCAGCTCGCCTACTTCCGGCCTGACAACCGCCACCCGCGCTACCACAACCTGTACTTCGCCGGGGCGAGCACCCGACCGGGGACGGGACTGCCCACCGCGATGGTCTCCGCCCGGCTGGCGGCGACCCGCCTGCTGGAGGACCTGGGGGTGGAGGCCGCCGTGGCGGTGTAGTCCGGGTCGGCGAGTGTATCACCCTGCTGGCGCTCCGATCGGTCACGGTCGGAGCGCCAGTTTTTAATGCCTCAAGCCTGTCAGGCATCGGTCAACGACAGGTTGTGTCTGCGTAGGTATCGTAGCAGGTGAAATTGCACGCTTGGCCCGCATGCAGGTTGAAGCTGAACTGGTTGGTCTGGCCGCGTGGCCCGAAGAACGCCTGCCACGCATAGCTCCCCGCTGGCAGCGAGAGGCTGCCGGGCGCGTCGAGGAAGACGACCTGCCCATTGCCTGAGATCGTGAAGCGGCACGTGGAGTTATTGCCGGTCTGGTTGAAGGCCGTGACCGTGCCCATGCCGCTCTCCGGCGCGGGCGGCTCGGCGGGCGGCGGGGCTTCGCCGGAAGGCTCAGAGCTAATCACAAAGTTCGCCGTCCGGCTCACCGTCTGCCCGGCATAGACCGTGACGTCCCAGTCTATAGGAACGCTGATCCAGTCCGATTCCGGCCCCATGACGACCTGCACGTGATGCGCGCCCGGCTCCAGGTTGAAGGTGCCGGTCGTGCCGGGCTGCACGGCGGCGGCAGGAACGCCGTCAATCGACGGCTGGCAGTAGCCGCCATCTTCTGGCTGGTGGTTGGTGAACGTGCAGGTCAGGTTGAAGAAGCCCTGGACGAACTGCTTCTGGAGGTAGAACGTCACCGTCCGCTCCTGGCCGGGGCTGTGATAGGCCCACGAGACGGCATCCCGCCAGCGGTAGACTCCGTTGGCCGCCGGGTCGGCAGCGTTCCTGGCCTCGACACGGTGGCTGCGATAAGGCGTGACCCACAGGTCGGCGGTTTCCACCTGCGTGGCAACTAGCTCGTCATCCACGTAGAAGTCGGCCACCACCCCCGGCTGGTTGAGCGCCATCGTCAGGTGGCCCATCTTGTCGAAGCGGGGCCGCAGCGTCGTGGTGCGCCCGGCGGTGATGGTCGCCGTCTGCTCCTGCGTGTCGGGCGTCCACAGGGCCGCCTGCTCTCCCACCACGCCGACGCGCACCGTGTGGCTGCCGGGGTCGAGGATGTAGCTGCCCTGCTCGGCGGGGGCCAGGTTTGCCTCCTGGGGCACCTCGTCGATGATCACCTGGCAGCCGACGCTGTCTTCCGGGGCCGTGTTACGGATGTCGCAGGTCAGCCTCAGCGTGCCCCGGATGTACTGCTTGCGTGGGGTCACGTTGACGGTGGTCGTCCGCCCGGCGGTGAACCAGACGCTGGCCGACGAGTCGGCATAGACGTAGAGCGACCCGTATTCCGGCGAGCTGTCGCGGATGTTGAGGATGTCAAAGTGCATCGGGGTGCTGGGCGTGGGCAGCTCATACCCGATTTCGAGCAGGTTCTGCTGCTGCGCCAGCAGCGTGTTGTCTTCCGCGTTCTGGAAGAAGAAGTCGCCCGTCACGTCGGCGGGCGAGAGCACGACCCGCGCGCAGCCGTGCGTGGCATCGGGCACGCAGGTGGCCTCCTCCTGGGCCAGGGCCGTGCCAACCATGAGGAAGGAAACCAGCGCAAAACTACAGAGCATCCAGCCAATCGCAGCCCGTTTATTCATTTTGTACACTCCCGGCAGAGAGGAAAAGATTAAGTAAACAGTTGTACGCACAGTTACACGTCTGTACTATAAGAGATTTTTCGTGCAGTGGCAAGGTATATAGAGGAGTGATGGTGCCTCCCTTACAAAGGGGGACGAGCAAACTGTGAGAGGAGCCGCACATGGGCGTGACACCCACCGAAGGTGGGACACCCACCACAACTGAAGGAAAATAGAAAGCAGATATGGTGGAGGTCGATTTTTTCTCCGGCATGACAGGAGTATCCTGAAAGGAGTCGACTTCTCAGCAGCGAACGACCTGATAGCTGAAATG
>JARRJX010000104.1:0-8396 GCA_037388645.1 Chloroflexota bacterium | reverse complement strand
CACCGCCGCCTGGAATTACGTCGCGATCACGCAGTGGATCCTGGGCATCCGGCCCACCTTGGACGGGCTGGAAGTCGCGCCGGTGATCCCCAGCGGATGGGACGGCTTCCGCGTGACGCGCCTTTACCGGGGGGTGCGGCACGAGATCACGGTGCGGCGGGAGGGGCCGGGGAACGCCATCAGCCTGACGGTCAACGGGCAGCCGGTGGAGGGGCAGATCGTCCCCCTGCCGGATGGGCGGGAGAAGGTCGAGATAGTCGCTACCATCACTTAAAAAGGCCGGGCCTGATGCAATACGGATATTTTGACGACGAGCGGCGGGAATACGTCATCACCGACCCGCGCACGCCGACCAAGTGGATCAATTACGTGGGCACGCTGGCGTTCGGCGGGTTCGTCGACCACACCGGCGGGGCGCTGATCTGCAAGGGCGACCCGGCGCTCAACCGCATCACCAAATACATCCAGCAGATGCCCGCCTCGGACTTCAAAGGCACGACGCTCTACCTGCGGCTGAAAGAAGGAGATGGCTACCGGGTCTTCTCGCCGTATTTCGTGCCGACGCTAGACCCGCCGGACGGGAGCTGCCTGCTGCGTGACATCCGGATCACGAACGGCGGCGACGAGGCGGTCGAGGTGGACGCGATCCCGGTGGTGGAATACACCCACCCGCAGGCGCTGACGCAGCTCACGAACGCCGACTGGGTGCCACAGACGATGCAGAGCGACGCCTACCGGGGCGAGGACGGGCGGGTGGTGTTGGCGCAGTACGCCTTCATGCACAAGGAGAAGCGGGTCAACTTCTTCACCTCGAACCGGCCCGCCTCCAGCTTCGAGACCGACCGCCGCCGCTTCCTGGGGGCGAACGAATACGGCTCGTGGGCGAGGCCGCTGGCGCTGCAAGCCCCTGAATTAAGCGACACCGAGGCGCGGCGCGGGGACAACATCGGGGCGCTGATGCACCACCTGGGCGAGATCGGCCCCGGCGAGAGCGCCCGGCTGATCACGATGCTGGGACAGGCCGAATCGATTGAGGCAGCGCGGCCCACGATAGAACGCTACAGCGACGAATCAAAGGTGGACGCCGCCCTGGCCGAACTGGGGGCGTTCTGGGACGAGTACCTGAGCGCGGTGCAGGTCGAGACGCCCGACCGGGCGCTGAACTCGATGCTGAACGTGCACAACCCGCGCCAGTGCCACACCACGAAGAACTGGTCGCGCTATCTCTCATATTATCAGCTTGGGCTGGGCGCGCGCGGGATCGGATTCCGGGACAGCTCGCAGGACACGCTGGGCGTGATGACGCGCATGCCGGGCGAGGCGCGCGACCTGATCCGCACCCTGCTGCGCGTGCAGAAGCGGGACGGCTCGGCGATGCACCAGTTCAACCCGATGAGCATGGAGGCGAACGAAGGCGACTCGCGGGAGCGGGAGGAGGGGCCGCACTTCTACTCGGACGACCACCTGTGGGCGATCCTGGCGGCCTGCGCTTTCCTGAAGGAAACGGGCGACCTGGCCTTCCTCGACGAGACAATCCCTTACTACGACAAAGACCGGGACGGCGAGCCGATTGAGGAAGGGTCAGCGCTCGACCACCTGCTGCGCGGGATCGAGTTCACCCGGCGCACGGCGGGGGCGCACGGGCTGCCTTTGCTGGGCTACGCCGACTGGAACGACACGGTCAACCTATATGAGGGGGCCGAATCGCTGTTTACGGCCAACCTGTACGGCAGGGCGCTGCTGGAACTGATCGCGCTGTTCAACCACACCGGCGACGCCGCCAGCGCCGACCGGCTGCGGGGCTATTACGAGGGAATGCGCGAGGCGGTCAACGAGCACTGCTGGGACGGGGCGTGGTACATCCGCTACTTCGACCCGGAGGGCAAGCCGCTCGGCTCGAAGCAGAACGCCGCCGGGCAGGTGTTCACGAACGGGCAGAGCTGGCCGGTGCTCTCCGGGTTTGCGACCGGCGAGCGGGCGCGCCGCGCGCTGGATGCGGTGTACGAGCACCTGAACACGGCGAAGGGGATCAAGCTGAGCACGCCCGGCTACAACGGATACGACCTCGCCGTGGGCGGGATCAGCTCCTACCCGCCCGGCGCGAAGGAAAACGGCGGCATCTTCCTGCACACCAACCCCTGGGTGGTGATCGCGGAGGCGATGATGGGCAACGGGAGCCGGGCTTACGAATACTACAGCCAGATCAACCCGGCGGCGAAGAACGACCTGATCGACGAATACGAACTGGAGCCATACGTCTACCCGCAGAACATCCTGGGCGACGAGCACCCGCTGTTCGGGCTGGCGCGGAACTCGTGGCTGAGCGGGACGGCAGCCTGGATGTACCAGGCGGGGATCGAGTGGATATTGGGGGTGCGGGCCCGCTACGACGGCCTGCTGATCGACCCCTGCATCCCGGCGGGGTGGGATGGCTTCTCGGTAAGGCGGCGCTTCCGGGGGGCGACGTATGCGATCGAGGTGCGCAACCCGAAGCACGTGGAGAAGGGCGTGGCGGCTGTCTCGGTGGATGGAAGCCGAATCGAGGGCAGCGTGATCCCGGTCTTCGCCGAGGGCGGGACGCACCGGGTTGAGGTCGTGATGGGATGATATGGGCAGACTCCAAGATTATCAGCAGCAGGTTCTTCGAGAACTGAGGGAGGTGATCCTGCCCTTCTACCCCCGGCACGCCGTCGACCGGGAGCGGGGCGGGTTCTATGGGTGGGTCGGGAACGACGGGCGGGTCGACAAGCAGGCCCCCAGGAGCCTGATCCAGCACACGCGGCTGCTGTGGACGTTCGCCCTCGCCGCACGGGTACTCGACGACTCCTCCTACCGGGAACTGGCCAACCACGCCTATGAATACCTGCTGGGATCGTTCTGGGATGGGGAATTCGGCGGGTTCTACTGGATGCTCGATTACAAGGGGCAGCCAATCGAGACGGACAAGCTGACCTACGGGCAGGCGTTCGCGATCTACGCGCTTGCCGAGTATGCCCTGCTGACTGAGGTGGGCGCGCCGCTGGCCTATGCGACCTCGGTGTGGAAGCGCCTGGAGGTGCGGCTGACCGACCAGGAATATGGCGGTTATTTCGAGGGGGCGCGGCGGGACTGGTCGCCCGCGCCGGAGCTGCACGTCGACGACCACCCAACCGAGAAGGGAATGAACTCGCACCTGCACCTGCTGGAAGCCTACACGAACCTGCTGCGCGCCTGGGACGACGAGCGGATGCGGGAATCGCTGGGCGGGCTGCTGCGGGTGGTGCTGGATCGAGTGGTTGACGAGCGGCGGGCGCACCTCAAACTGTACATGGACAAACGCTGGGAGCCGCTCTCCGATCACGTCTCATACGGGCACGACATCGAGGCGAGCTGGCTTTTGTACGAGGCGGCGGAGGTACTCGGCGAGGTGGCCCTGCTGGCCGAGTGCCGGGCGGCGGCGCTCTCGCTGGCGGAGGAGACGCTGGCGCACGGCCTGGACGACGCGGGCGCGGTGATCAACTCGGACGACGTGAACTTAATCGGGGCGGACAGCCGCGACTGGTGGCCGCAAGCCGAGGGGATGGTCGGCTTCCTGAACGCCTACCAGATCAGCGGCGAGGGGCGCTTCCTGGACGCCTCACTGGGCTGCTGGGAATACGCCCGGACGCACCTCAGCGACCGGGAGCACGGCGAGTGGTTCAGCGCGGTGGACGGCGAAGGCAGGCCATTCGACCAGCCGAAAACCGGCCCCTGGAAGACCCCCTATCACAACGGGCGGGCCTGCCTTGAGGTCTACTGGCGGGTCGAGGCGATATTGGCGAACAGCCGCCGCTCCTTTTAGAAGGTGCGCGACCACTCCTTCGGCCAGCGCTCGACAACCACCTTGGTCTGGGTGAAGAACTCGACGGCGTGCCTGCTCTGCCCGTGAAGGGTGCCAAAGAAGCTGTCCTTCCAGCCGCTGAAGGGGAAATAGGCCATCGGGGCGGCCACGCCGATGTTGATCCCGACGTTGCCCGCCTGGACTTCGTGGCGGAACTTGCGGGCCGCCGCGCCGCTGCTCGTGAACAGGCAAGCCATGTTGCCGTAGTGGCCGCTGTTGATAAACTCAATCGCCTCGTCGATCGTGCTCAGGTGCACCAGCCCCAGCACTGGGCCGAAAATCTCGGTCTGGGCGATCTCCCCGGCGGGGTTGAGATCGTCGAGGATGGTGGGGCGCACGAAACTGCCTCCTTCATAGCCCGCCACCGGCTCGCCATCCCCCCCGACGAGCACCTTCGCTCCCTCGGAAACGCCTTTCGAGATCAGACTCTCGATCCGGCGCTTGCTGGCATGCGTGATCACCGGGCCCATCTGGACGCCCTCGTCCAGGCCATACCCCGTGACCCGCCCAGCGGCGGCCTCCGCGATGGCCTCGGTGAAGGGCGTGGCCGCTTCCCCAACCGTGACCACGAGCGAGGTCGCCAAGCAGCGCTGCCCGGCGCAGCCAAACGCGCTGTCGGCCACGATGGGGGTCGCCATCTCCAGGTCGGCATCGGGCAGGACGATGGTCGGGTTCTTGGCCCCACCCTGAGCCTGCACTCGCTTACCGTTGGCCGCCGCGCGGCTGTAGATGTGGCGGGCGACGGGCGTCGAGCCGACGAAGCTGACCGAGCGGATCAGCGGGTGGTCGAGCAGGGCGTTGACGGTGTTCGGGCCGCCGTTCACCATGTTCACCACGCCCGGCGGCAAGCCAAGCTGGTCGATGAGCTGGAACACCTTCTGCATGGTGAGTGGAACTCGCTCGGAGGGCTTGACGATCACGGCGTTGCCGCAGGCGATGGCGTAGGGCAGGAACCAGAAGGGGATCATGCCGGGGAAGTTGAACGGCGCGACGATAGCGCTCACCCCCAGCGGCTGGCGGATCATCTGCTCGTCGATGCCGCGGGCGATGTCCTCCAGGAAATCGCCCTGCATCATGAGCGGGATGCCGCAGGCCACCTCGACGTTCTCAATCGCGCGGCGCATCTCACCTACCGATTCTTTGTAGGTCTTGCCGTTCTCGTCGGTGATGGTCGTCGCGATCTCGTCCAGGCCCGCTTCGAGCAGGTCTTTGAGCTTGAAGAGGTATTGGATGCGGTCGCCGGGCGGCACCTGACGCCAGTCGAGGAAGGCCGCCTGGGCCGCCTGGGCGGCGGCGTCGACCTCCTCCGCCGGGGAGAAGGGGGTTCTGGCGAGCAGCTCCTGCGTGGCCGGGTTGAACACGTCGAGGAACTCGTCCGCGCCCGACTCCCGCCACTCAGCGCCGATGTAATTCAACACCTTGTCCGGCATCACACTCATCTCCTTTGCGTCGATGCGCGGGCCGCCCGATCCCATCAGGCGCGACCCAGGGCGAGCGGCACCCATCAAATGATCAGACCGCCCTGGATATACTAACCCACTTTGCGCCCGCTTAACAGCGCCGAATGCCCCTCAGATGGGGCGGAGAGATGGAAGATCAAAAAGCCGCCGATCTCAGGGGTCGGCGGCTTGATGGGTAAGCGGAAATCCACCCGGTAAAAGAAGCTGCTCCTAATCAGCGCGCTCCCAGATTTTGAGGGCGGGCGCAAACATCGACGACAACAGCGCGGCATACCCCACCCGACGCCGAACATCCTCGACGGTCACGACGGTCACATCCAGGATAGACGTCCTCATCTGGAAGCGGGGCGAAGGCAGACTTTGCAGGCTCCTGACCATCGCCTTGTCGAGCGAGTCGACGAAGGCCTCCAGCGCCGCCGACGACCGGCTGACCTTCACAATCAGGTGCATGGTCATCTCGACGGGCAGGCTGGCCCCTGTCTCGCTGTCCGGGTTGGCGGAAGGGTCAAGAGCGTAGATCGCCTGGACGTGCTTATCGTTGGCGGCGAGCGCTTTGGCAACCCCGGAGACAAGCCCATATTTGAAGTAATCGACGAAGCCGTCTTCCTCCAGAAGCTGCTCAAGCGAGAGGGCGGATTGGAAGGGGGAGAGCTTCGAGCGCGCCTCCTCGACGGCGTCATCCCGGATGGTCTCGGTCACGTCTTCAAGATAGGGAACCTGCCTGGTTGTCTGTTCGGTGTCGAGCTGTAGGGTATCCATTGTTGTTAGCCTCCTGATGCCAAGAATAATCCGCGCTGTTGAATGGCTTTGGCTATCCGGTCAACAGCCAGAAGATACGATGCAGAACGCAGATCAAGGTCAAGCTCGCCGGAGAGCGTCCATAACTCCTCGAAGCTCGCTCGCATCCGGCGGCTTAACTGCGAGCGCACCTCGCCAATATCCCAGAAATAGAATTGAAGATTTTGCACCCACTCCAGGTAGGACACGATCACGCCGCCAGCGTTCGCCAGAATGTCCGGGACGACCACCACACCGCGCTCGTTCAAGATGGCGTCCGCCTCAAGCGTCGTCGGCCCATTCGCCCCTTCAACGATCACCCTGGCCTTGACCGAGTCGGCATTCTCGCCAGTGATCTGCCCCTCGATGGCAGCCGGTATCAACACGTCCACGCCCAACGCCAGCAACTCGGCGTTGGTGATGTGGTCAGCGGGACCGTCCGGGCCAAACCCCGCGAGCAGGCCACTCGTGTTGCGAGCGACGTGGTCGTTTACCAGGGCGAGGTCAAGCCCGTGGGGGTTGTAGAGGGCGTCGCTTACGTCGCTGACGGCGACGATCTTGCAGCCATACTCCTCACGGAGGATGTTTGCGGCATGCCGCCCCACATTGCCATATCCCTGCACCGCGACAGCCGCCCCCTGGGGGGTCATGCCCAGCTTATGCAGAGTTTCAACCGCGGCAATGACCACCCCCCGCCCCGTCGCTTCGGCACGTCCCAGGCTGCCACCTAACGCGATCGGCTTCCCGGTCGTGATCTCCGGCGTGTACTGGCCTTCACGCGCCGAGATCGTGTCCATGAACCAGGCCATGACCTGTTCGTTGGTGTTCACGTCGGGAGCCGGTATGTCGCGTTTACCGCCCAGGATCGGCAGGATCATGGCGGCGAACCGGCGGGTGAGACGCTCAAGCTCACGCGGGGTGAGGTCGGCGGGGTTGACCGAAATACCCCCTTTGGCCCCGCCAAAGGGCAGGTCGACCACCGCGCACTTGATGCTCATCAGCGTGGCGAGCGCCCGCACCTCGCCGAAGTCAACGCCCGGATGATAGCGAATGCCACCCTTGCACGGCCCGCGCGCCGAGGAATGCTGAACGCGATATCCTTTGTACACGGCGATGTCGGACAGCTCACGCTCCGGCTGCTGGATGAGCAGGCGCATCCCCTCGGCCAGCTCCAGGCGGTCGAAGGTGGACTCAAGCTGGGCAAGCGTCGTCGACAGCAGGCTGCCCGGCTCCGGCTCGGCGGCGATTGTTGGGCGTGATGGCGATTGGCTGAGATGGGCCACTGCAACCTTCTCCACAGGAATTCGGGTTATCGTCACCCTCACTGTAGCGGAAAGGCAGTGAAAAACGCATAGAAGGAATGAGGCAGGATATTAAAATCGCATGAAAAAACTCCTGGGGCAGGTGCGCAGGAGCTTGAGGGGCAGTGGATTATGCCTTGCCGGGATCAGGCCTCATCCGCCTCCGGGCAGACCAGCATGTACCCTACACCCTGGCAAGTGACGATCAACTCCGGGTTAGAGGGGTCGGCCTCCAGCTTCTGGCGCAGATAGCGGACGTAGGCGCGCAGGTAGTCCGCATCATCCCGGTATTCCGGGCCCCATACCGCCGTGAGAAGCTCCTCATGGAGCAGCACGGTGTTGTAATGCAGGGCCAGCTCGTGCAAGAGGTTGTATTCGGTGCGGGTGAGGTGAACCGATTCGCCATCCAGCATGACCCGCCGCCTAGCAAGGTCTATGTGAACGGGGCCGCACTGGATCACAGTATCGACTACGCCAGTCGAACTCTGCCGGGCGCGCTTGAGGACGGCCTGGATGCGCACCAGCAGCTCTTTGGCGCTGAACGGCTTGGTCAGGTAATCGTCTGCGCCCGTCTCAAAGCCCTGCAGCAAGTCGGACTCGCGCGCTTTGGCCGTCAGCATGATGATCGGGACGTTGGAGAACTCTCTCACCCGGCGGGCAACTTCATAACCGTCGATGTCATCGGCCAGGATGATGTCCAACACAATCAAATCCGGCCCCTCGACGGCGGCCAAGGCCACTGCCTCCTCGCCGCTCCCGGTGGAGATGACCGTGACGCCGGTCGCGACAAGCACTTCTCTCAGCAGCCGGACGAGCTTAGGCTCGTCGTCGACCACGAGGATGCGGGTGCCAGCCAGATCAGCTAATTCCATACCGCCTCATCACTTCAATCGCCCAGCCCTGCGCTCAAGCCGGTCAGCGGCAGCGAGAAGAAGAGCGTGGTGCCATGCCCCACACTACTCTCGGCCCAGATGCGCCCCTCGTGCGCTTCGACGATTG